>NZ_JBFTER010000081.1:0-22962 GCF_047229345.1 Cellulomonas jepli
TATACGAGACCGCGTCCGGGGCGGCCGCCGGGCCGGCGGCGGACGGCGGGTGCACCCGCTCGCAGGCCGACGGCGGGCTCACGCGCGCGGGTGGCCGCCCAGGCTCAGGTGCCGGTGAGCGCACCGGTGAGGAACGCGATCCCGAGGACCACGCCGAGCAGCCCGGCGACGATCGCGAACACCGCGCGTCCACGTCCGTGGCCGCCGTGCTGCCCACGGACGAGCGCCCACACGCCGAGCGCGAGGGAGAACGGCGCGAGCGGCCACAGGAACAGCGCGAGCAGCCCGAGGTACCCCGCGACGATCGACTGCCACGAGCGGCCGGTCGGCAGGAGCCAGTGCACGACGTCCGAGGGCTCGCGCCCGACGCCGCCGCTGACGTCGCGCGCACCCGCGGCGGCCGTCCCGTACGTCGCGGCGGGCGGGAACCCGGCGGTGCTCGTGCCGGAGCCCGGTCCACCCCATGCCTGCGGACCGCCCCACCCCTGCGGGACGCCCCGCCCCGGGGTCCCGGCCCAGGCCTGCTCGCTGCCGGTCGACGGGGACGAGCCCCACCACTCCCCGGCCGCGACGGGCTGCGGCACCTCGGGCGGCGGGACCGGCGTCGTGTGCTCGGTCCACGCCGCGCCGTCGAACCAGCGCACGACACCCGGGGTGTGCCCGTCGTCGTACCAGCCCGGCTGCACGTCCACGCTCTGCGTCATACGCGTGTCGTCGGCACCCCGCGGCACGACCTTGAACACGCGCCCGGTGACGCGGGCGTCAGCCGACGAGCCAGAACGCCCCGAGCGCGAGCGCGCCGAGCGTCACGACCAGGAAGATCCCGACCCACAGGATCCCGGGCGTCCGGGTGAGGTTCCCGAGGATGTCGGCGTCGGACTGCCCACGCCCCCGGGCCCGGCGGCGCGAGTGCTGCAGCTCGAGCACCGCGCGCGGGGCGCCGAGCAGCAGGAACCACGTCACGGTGTACGCGAACGTCACCTGCCACTCCACCGGCGCCCACCAGGTCACGCCGACGAGCACGACGCCGCTGACGAGCACCGTCCAGAGCCCGTACCAGTTGCGGATCTGCAGGAGCAGGAGCGCGAGCGCGAGCACGAGCAGCCAGAGCAGCCCGACGGCATACCCCCGCCCGAGCAGCCACGCAGCCCCGAGCCCGAGGATCGCGGGCCCGACGTACCCCGCGAACGCCGTCGCGACCATGCCCGGCCCGCGCGGCCGCCCGACCGAGACGGTGAGCCCCGACGTGTCCGAGTGCAGCCGGATCCCCGCGAGCCGGCGGCCCGTGAGCACCGCCACCGTCGCGTGCGAGCCCTCGTGCACGATCGTCAGCGCGTGCCGCGTCAGGTGCCACAGCCTCGGCAGGGCGAGGCACAGCAGCGCCACCCCTGCCGTGACGAGGACGACCGCCGGGACGGCCGGGTCCTGCGTGCTCGTCGCGCGCTGCCAGATCTCGCTGATCAGGTCCACGGATCACCTCCGGTGCGCAGCCAACCAGATCTTGGGCGACGGCGAGGCACCGCCGTCCGGGTGTGGGCCGCCCGGGGACGTCGCCCCGCGTGCCCGCGTGCCCCGTCCGCTCGGCCAGACCTGCCGCCCCGAAGGCGCCGACGTCGCCCGCGGCCTGCGGCACCCCGGGACGGGCGGGCTAGCGTTCGACGACGACCCGGGAGCGTGCGATGGACGAGCGACGTGCTGCCACAGCTGCACCGGACCACGCCTCACGGGAGCCCGGCCCGGTGACGACCTGGTCCGCGGCCTCGGGCGCGCAGGCGACGGTGCTCCGCCTGCAGCGGAGCGCAGGCGCCAGCTGGCGACGCTGGGCGAGGCGCGGGTCGTCGCGGCCCCGTGGGCGCACGTCCGTCCGCTGCCGGGCGGGCGGCTGCTGCTGCTCGCGTCGGCGCACCCCGCCGACCCCGACGACCCCGCCGACATGGCCACCCTGCGCCGCCTGGTCGACGCGCTGGACCTGCGCGCAGCCCAGGAGGCGCACCGCAGCTGACCGGCGACCACCACCGGCGACGGGTCGACCGGCGCGAGGCGGTCCCGGGTGGGCTGCGAGGCTGCGTCGCTGCGCAGCGGCGTCACTGCGCAGCGGCGTCACGGCGCCTGGAGCGCGACGTCCTGCCCGACGGCGACGATGCGGGCGCCTTCCGGCACCACCTGGACCTCGCTCAGCACGACGCCCTCCGGCAGCCCGTCGAGCGGCACGGGGATGCCGCTGAGCCGGTCCTCGAGGCGTCCGGGCAGGTCCGCGACGTCGACCGAGACGCCGCCGACGCTCACCGTCGTCACCCCGACCTGCAGCGCGCCCTCGACGACCGAGGGGGCGAGGCGGGCGGACAGCTCGAGGCCGAGCACCGCGCCGGACGCGACGAGCTCCGCGCCGTCGGTGGCGAGGTCCGCGTCGACCTCGCTGTGGTCGCGCACGAGCTGCTCGAGCGACGCGGTGGGCACCGTCCCCGTGAACCGGACCCGTGCCGCGGTGTACGGCTCCGAGGTGGTCACGCCCGTGGCGGTGGCGTCGACGTCGACCAGGTCGGTGCCCTCGAGCACCACGCCGTCGGCGTGCGCGACGACCTCGTCGACCGACCCGGCGAGGAGCTGCGTGAGGAACGGGAAGCCGCCGAGCTCGACCGTCGGCGTGCCCGTGACGTCGAGCCGGGCGGCGAGCTGGTCGACCGCCGCGCGCTCGACCTCGCCCTCCGCGTACCGGTCCACGACGAGCAGCCCGCCGACGAGCACCCCGATCCCGACGACCCCGACGACGACTCCGCGTGCACCCATCGGGCCAGCGTAGGGACCGGCGGGCACCCCGGCCGGTCGTCGGTCACCCGGTCACCCGTGCGTGGTGGCCACGCGACCCTCTGCCCGAGGAGCCGGTGCACGAGCGCGGCGTCGACGACCACCTCGTCCGCGTGCATCCTGCCGACCGCCATGCGCGCTCCGTCCGACGGGCCGTCCGGTCTCGTGGCGGGAGCACCGGCCCGATGCCGCTCCTGCGGTGCCGGCCTCGCCCGACGACGCGGTCCCGCGCCGCTCCTTTTCGCGCGGCCCCTGTCGCGACGGCGCCGCGCCGCTCCTTTTCGCGCGGCCCTGTCGCGACGGCGCCGCGCCGATCCTTATGGCGCGGCCCTGTCGCGACGGCGTCGCCTCCCGGACGCGTCGCCTCCCGGACGCGTCGCCTCCCGGACCCGTCGCCGCCCGGACGCACCGGTGCCCGGGTGCGGCGGCGAGGAGCCGAGCACCCGGGCACCGGGATCACGCGGGACGAGCCGTCGCCGTCAGCGGGGACCGGACCGGCCCCGCCGGCGGAGAGTCAGGAGCGCACGCCGTCCGGCGAGCGGTCCGTGGAGTTGAGGCCGCCCGCCTGGCCGCCGACGAGCGCCCCGACGTCGAGCCCCGTGAGCGACTTGATGACGTCCTGACCCTCGCTCAGCACCTGCGCGACCGTCTTGGTGAGCGACGACGCACCGTCCGTCGAGACGACGGTGAGGTTGTCGATGCCCGAGATCGGCTCGGCGGCGGCGCGGACGATCTCCGGCATGAGCGCGATGACCTGCTGCGCGAGGACGGCGGCACCCTGCTCGCGGAGCGCCTCGGCCTGCGCCTTGGTCGCCTCGGCGGCGGCCAGGCCCTCGGCGCGGGCCGCCTCGGCGCGCGCGAGACCGAGCGCCTCGATGGCCTTCGCCTGCGCGAGCTGGCGGTCGCGGTCGGCGTTGCCGGCGCGGATCGTCGCCTCGGCGGCGGCCTCGGCGTCCTGCACCGCGGCGATCTTGTTCGCCTCGGCGATGCGCATGCGCTTGAACGCGTCGGCCTCGGTCGCGGCGTTCGTGGCGTCGCGGTTGGCGTTGGCCTGCTGGACGGCGGCGTACGCGGCGGCCTCGGCCGGCTTGCGGACGTCGATGTCGAGCTGCTCCTCGGTCACGCGCGCCTGCTCGGAGAGCGCCTCGCGCTGCAGGGCCGCGACCAGGCGGTCCTGCTCCGCGCGCGCGAGCTGCCCGGCCGCGTCGGCCTCGGCGTTCGCGCGGTCCGTCTCGGCCTTGATGCCGGCCTGCTTGAGCGAGAGGTCGCGCTGGCGGGCGGCGATCTGCTCCATCGCCTGGATCTTGGCGAACTCGGAGACCTGCTGGGCCTCGGCCTCCTTGACCTCGGCGACCTGACGGGCACGGGCCGCCTCGGCGCGGCCGAGGTTCGCGAGGTAGTCCGACCCGGGCGTCGAGATGTCGGAGATGTTGAGCAGGTCGACCTGGAGGCCCTGCTCCGCGAGGTCCGTCTTGGTCGACGCGACGACCGCGTCCTGGAGCGACTTCCGGTCGGAGATGATCTGCTCGATCGTCATGTCGCCGATGATCGCGCGCAGCGAGCCCTCGAGGGACTCCTTGATGACGTCGTTGAGCGTCGCCTGCTGGGACAGGAAGCGCTGGGCCGCACGGCGCACGCCCTCCTCGTCACCGCGGACCTTGAAGTTGATCGACGCCTTGATCGCGAGCTTGATGCGGTTCTTGTCGACGCCCTCGACGGTGATGCCGATCTGCCGCTGCTCGAGCGAGATCGGGAAGCCCTGCTGAAGCACGGGCCAGATGAACACGCGCCCGCCCACGACGACGCGCTGACCCGAGTCGGTCGCGACGGCGTTCTTGCCGGCGCCGCGCCCGACGATGATGAGCGCCTCGTTCGGGGGGACGCGGCGGATGCGCTTGGTGATGAGGGCGATCAGGGCGACGAACGCGATGATCAGGGCGGCGACCGCAGCGACTACGGCACCCCCGTCGAGAAGCTGGTCCATGGTGGTCCCCGGTCCCCCGGGGCTCCTTTCGTCGGCGTGCTCGGTCTGCGGTGCTGGCGGTGCGGGTGGGGCGGGGCGGGGGCGGCTCGCGGGTCAGCTCACGCGCGCGTCACCTGGACGCGGGAGCCGGACACGGCGACGACGACGACGCGGGTCCCCGGCTCGATGGGCTCGTCGGCCCACGCGAGGCGGTTCTCGAGGTCGCGCACGCCCTCGAGCCGGACCTCGCCGCCGTTGGGTCCCGTCGTCGCGGTCGTCACGCCGTAGGCGCCGTCGAGCGGGGGCGGCGGGGCGTCGTCGCTCGCCGCCAGGGCCGTGATGACGCGCTGCGAGACGAGGGCGGCGACCGCGGCGAGCGCCACCGCGATCGCGTACGCCCACCCCGTGCCGAGGTCGTTCGCGACGGCGATCACCCCGGACGCGCCGAACACCACGGCGCCGATGCCGATCGCCGAGCCGGACAGCCCGCCCTCGCCGAAGCCGACCTCGTCGAACATCTCGCCGAAGACCAGCGAGACCACGAGGAGCACGAGCCCGAGCGCTCCGAGGACGGTGAAGACGAGCACGGTGGAGACCTTCCTGGCGGGGGCGTGTGCGCACAGTGTGTCAGGCCGCCGTCGCGCGCCGCAGCCGTCTGCCGGGCGATCCTCGGGGGGTGTCCGTGGACCGGGCTGGGGGCGGGCGGCGCGCACCTGGCCTGAGGAAACGCGGTGGCGGCGTGTCGGCGGCGCGCGGCACAGTGGACCTGCCGACCGCACGCAGCGCCGTCGGGACCACGAGAGCGCGGGGAGCACGTGACCGACCCAGAGACGTCCGGCACCGGGACGTCCGGCACCGGGACGCCGAGCACCGAGGCGGCCGGCACCGGGGCGTCCGCACCCGGCGCGGCCCCGGGGGCGACGGCGAGCACGAGCCCGTTCGTGCCGGGACTGCGCGCGACGACCCTCGGGATGCTCGCGCTCATCGCCCTGGGCGCGTTCGAGGCGCTCGCCGTCTCCACGGCGATGCCGAGCGTGGTCACCGACCTCGGCGGGTTCGAGCTGTACGCGACCGCGTTCGCCGGGCCGGTCGCGGCGGGCGTCGTCGGGCTCACGGTCGCGGGTCTGTGGACGGACCGCCGCTCGCCCGTCGCCCCGCTGCTCACCGGCGTCGCGCTGTTCCTGGCCGGGCTCGTCGTGGCGGGGCTCGCGGGCAGCATGCCCGTGCTCGTCGCCGGCCGCGTCGTCCAGGGCATCGGCTCCGGGCTCTACAGCGTCGTGCTCTACGTCGTCGTCGCCCGCGTCTACCCCGAGGCCACCCGCCCGCGCGTCTTTGCGGCGTTCGCGGCGGCGTGGGTCGTCCCCGGGCTGATCGGTCCATTCCTCGCCGGGGTGATCGTCGAGCAGCTCGGCTGGCGGTGGGTCTTCCTCGGCGTGCCGCTCCTCGCGGTCCCCGCGGTGCTCGCCCTGTGGCCTGCGCTGACGGCGATCCGGCAGGCTCCACGCGCGTCCGCGGACGCGTCGGGCAGTGCCCCGTTCGTGGAGGACGCGAACGGCAGCGCCCGCCCCGCGGGCGACACGGACGCCAGCGCCACGTCGGTCGGCGCCGACGCAGATCCCTCCGGAGCCCGTCGGTCCGACGCCCGCACGTCGACGCAGCTCGTCGCCCTCTCGGTCGTCGCCGCCGTCGGCGTCCTCGCGCTGCACCACGCGGGTCAGCAGCGGGGTGCCTCGGCCCTCGCGTGGACCGTCGCGGGCGGGGCGGCCGTCGCGCTGACGCTCCCGCGCATGCTCCCGCCCGGAACGCTCCGCGCAGCCCGTGGGCTGCCCACGGTCATCGCGCTCCGTGGGCTGCTGAGCGCGGCGTTCACCGCGGCCGAGGTGTTCATGCCGCTGCTGCTGCAGACGCACCGCGGCCTCGGCCCGTCGGCGGCGGGCGCGGTGCTCACGTGCGCGGCGGTGAGCTGGTCGACCGGCTCGTGGCTGCGGGGGCGCGGGTTCGGCGGGTGGTCCGACGTCCGGTGGCTGCGCGTCGGGGGCGGGGCCATGGTCGCCGGGATCGCCGTCGTCGCCCTCGTCGTGGCGCCCGCCGCTCCGGTCGCGATCGCCTACGTGGGCTGGACCGTCGCGGGTCTCGGCATGGGGCTCGCGTTCCCGACGACGTCGATCCTGACCCTGCGCCTGTCGCCGCCCGAGAGCCAGGGCGCCAACAGCTCGGCCCTCCAGATCATGGACTCGGTGAGCATCGCGCTCGTCCTCGCGCTGAGCGGCGCGCTGCTCACGGCGCTCGGCGGTCCGGCGGAGCTGCGCGCGTTCGCCGCGGGGTTCGCGCTCGCAGCGGCCGTCGCCCTGGTCGCCGCGCTCGTCGCGCACCGGACGGTGCCGCGCGGCGGGTGACGGGTCAGCGTCGGGAGCCGACGACGACCGTGCCGTCCACCTCGTCGTCGTGCACCACGACGGGCACGAGCCCTGCCCGGGCCATCGCGTCGGCGGTCAGCGGCGCCTGGCGCTCGCTCGTCTCGATGAGCAGGTGCCCGTGCGGCGCGAGCCATCGCGGGGCGACCGCCGCCAGGCGGCGGTGCACGTCGACCCCGTCGGCACCGCCGTCGAGCGCGACGGGCGCCTCGTGCTCGCGCGCCTCGGGAGGCATGAACGCGATCTCGTCGGTGGGCACGTACGGGGCGTTCGCGACCAGGACGTCGACCCGGCCGAGCAGCGCGCGCGGCAGCGGCGCGTCGAGGTCGCCCTCGTGCACGCGGCCCCCGGCCGGCTCGACGTTCCGGCGCGCGCAGCGGACCGCGGCGGGGTCGAGGTCCGCCGCGTGCAGCTCCGCACCGGGGACGCGCGCGAGCACCGCGACGCCGACCGCCCCCGTCCCGCAGCAGAGGTCCACGACGACGGGGGGTCGACGCGCGTCCTCGTCGCCCGGCCGCGCGGTGCCGCCGGCTCCGGCCGACCCGCCGTCCCGGGCGCCCGACGGTCGGCCGCCCGACGCCCCGTCCGGCCCCGCACCGCCGTGCCCCCGACCGCCCTGTTCCGCACCGCCCCGTTCTGCACCGCCCCGTTCTGCACCGCCCCGCCGCGCACCGCCCTGCCCCGCACCGCCCTGCCCCGCACCGCCCTGCCCCGCACCGCCCTGCCCGAGCCGGCGCACGGCCTCCCGCACGAGCAGCTCGGACCGCCGTCGCGGCACGAACACCCCGGGCTCCACGACGACGCGCAGCCCCGCGAACGCGGCCCAGCCGAGCACCTGCTCGAGCGGCAGCCCCGCGACCCGGCGCACGACGAGGTCCGCGAGCTCCGCGGGTGTCCGGGCCTCCGTCAGCAGCAGGTCGGCCTCGTCCTCGGCGAACACGCACCCCGCGGCGCGCAGCACGCGCACGACGTCCGCGCGGGACGTCCCGGACGCCGGGCCGGGACCGAGGGGATCGCGCGGGACGGGCACGTCGGGCGGTGCGGTCACGGGTGTCCTTCCGGGTCGACCGCCCGACCGTAGCGCCGTCGGGCGGCCCGGGCGCCGGCGTCCGGGTCGCTCCTCCCCGCGGCGACCACGCGGACGCTCGGCCTGCGCAGCATCGCGGGCGCCCACGGCGGCGGCCACGCGCCGCAGCCCGGCACCGCGCGGCGGCACCGCCACGACCGGCAGCGCTCACGGGCCGCAGCGACGTCAGAACCGGCGCACCGCGATCCCGGGGTACTCGAGCACGAGCCCTGCGGCGTCGACCTCGAGGTCGCACGCGGTGTCGAACGCCGGTGCCGTGTACGCGAACCGCCGCCCCGGACCGGGGTGCTCGACGCGCGCGTACGTCTGCTCCAGGCGCTCGACGTCGAGCCCGACGGCGCGGACGTAGACGGCCGGCGCCGGCCCGCCCTCGCCGACCGCGAGGCGCATGCGGTGCACGGGCAGCGCGTTGGTGACCGCGGAGGACTCGAGGTCGACGTCGAGGCAGCCGTCGAGGCGCGGGTCGTGCTCGCCGTCGACCCGCCAGCGGCCCGAGCCGTCGGCGTCGAGGACGAGCGTGCGCTCACCGGCCGGCGACAGCCCCCGGACGCGTGCCCGCCGCGTCGTCCACGTGGCGTCGACGTCGATCACCGCGTCGACGACCCAGGGCTCGCCGTCCTCGACCGCGGTCGTGCAGGTCGTGATCCGCCACCCGCCGCCGAGCCCGTCGAGCCCCCCGGGCCCTCCGCCCCCGAGCGCCGTGACGTGCACGACCTCGAAGCCCTCCCGCGCCGTGCGGTGCTCCCAGGCGGCGAACGGCGGCGGGTCGGCGAACGGGGTCATCGCCCGAGTCTTCTCGCGGACCGGACACCACGGAAGAGGCAGCGCCGTGCCGGTGTTGCGCCAGTCATGCCACCAGCGACGAGCGCGCCCGCCGTGACCACCGGTCCGGGCGCGACCCCCACCAGCACCCTCCCCACGAGCCCCGACCCCGTGGGCACCCCGGCGGCGCTGCCCGCGCGCACCCGCCTCGGCGTCGGCCTCGTGCTGCTGCTCTCGGCGCTGACCGCGATCGGCCCGCTCACGTTCGACACCTACCTCGCCGCGTTCCCCGAGATCGGCGCCGACCTCGGCGCCTCGACCGCCGCCGTGCAGCTCACGCTCACCGCGTCGCTCGCGGGGCTCGCGCTCGGGCAGCTCTTCATCGGGTCGCTCTCGGACGCGTACGGGCGCCGGCGGCCGCTGCTCGGGGCGCTCGTGCTCTACGTGCTGGTCTCGGCGTCGATCGCGCTCGTCGAGTCGGTCGCGATGCTGACGGCGCTGCGCGTCGTCCAGGGCTTCGCGGCGGCGGCCGGGATGGTGCTGTCGATGGCGACGATCCGCGACCGGTTCGAGGGTGTCGCCGTGTCGAAGATGATGGCGCGGCTCATGCTCGTCGTCGGCGTCGCGCCGGTGCTCGCACCCACGATCGGCGCCCAGCTGCTGAACTTCGGCTCGTGGCGGCTCGTGTTCGGCTTCCTCGCGGTGGTCGGCCTGGTGCTGCTCGTGATCGCCTCGGTGGCGCTGCGCGAGTCGCTGCCGGTCGAGAAGCGACGCACCGGCGGCACGCGCGCGGCGCTCGGGTCCTACCGCGTGCTGCTCACGAGCCGCACCTTCCTCGGGCTGGCGTTCCTGTCCGCGACGTACATGGGCGCGATGTTCACGTACGTCTCGGCGGCCACGTTCGTGTTCCAGGACGGCTTCGCGCTGTCCGCGCAGGAGTTCGGCTGGGTGTTCGCGGCGGGCGCCGCCGGCATCACCGCGGGCTCGCAGGTGTACGGCGCGCTCGTCGGGCGGTTCGAGCCCGAGCGCATCCTGGCGTGGGCGGTCGCGGCGGGCGTGGTGCTCGTGGTGGCACTGCTCGTCGTGGCGGCCGCGGGCGGTGGGTTCTGGCCCGTGACGACGCTGCTGGTCCTGGTCCTGACGACCGCGGGCTTCGTGATGCCGTCGGCCCCGGCGATCGCGCTCGCGGCGAACCCGCAGCGCGCCGGGACCGCCGCGGCCCTGCTCGGGGCGCTGCAGTTCGGCCTCGGCGCCGTGATCGCCCCGCTCACGAGCGTCGGCGGGCAGCCGACGGCGCTCCGCATGGCGGTCGTCATGACGGGCACGATCCTCGTCTCGGCGGTCCTGCTCCTCGTGACGCGGGTCGGGATGCCGGCCCGACGGGTCCGCGCCCTCGCCGCCTGACCTCGGACCACCACCGGCCCGGCGCGGCCGTCGCTCGGTGACGCCGGCGGGGCCGGCGCCGCACGGCGGGTCGACGCCTCGGCCTGCCGTGCAGGGCCGCGGGCCCGGCCCCGCACCACGTCCCCACCCGGTTCCTGCCTGACGTTCACCTGCCGTTCAGGCACCTCGGCGACAGTGGGTCGCGGACAGGGCCGGCGCCGCGCCGGTCCGCCGGGAGGCCCGACCACCATGACCACGACCCTGCCCGACCAGCGCGCCGCCGCGTCCCCGCCGCCGGAGCCCCCCGCCGCGGCGGACTGGCTGACGGCGACGCTGCGCCCCACGGGTGTGCTCGGCCGCGAGGACGCCGTCCGGCTCGCGGACGTCCTCGGCCCGCTCTCGGCGTCCGCGTCGCTCGTCATCCTCGACCTCGGCGCCGCACGGATCGGGAGCCGACGGGTCGCCGCGGTGCTCGACGAGGCCGGCGCGCACCTCGAGCGCCGGGGCGGCGGCCTGATCTGCGTGAACGTCGACCCGGACGACCGCACGCACCTCACCGCGGCCGGGGGGCACGCCGTCGTGGTCGACGCCCCCGCCCCCGCCGGACCGGACGAGCTCGACGACCAGGACGCGTGACGACCGCCGCGACCCGCTCCCCCCTCCCGACGATCACCCGCGGCACGCCGTGAGCGGCCGCGCGCGGGTGGATACGATGGCGCGCGCTCGCCCGTACCCCGGGCTCGTCCGTCGGAGGGAGGGTCGTGGCCCGCACGCTCGACCTCGCGCCGGCGACCGGCGGACCGGGAACGACGACGGCGCGACCCGCGGGGCGGACCGTCGCCGGCGCGCCCGACCTCCTGCGCACCGCTCGAGGTGCCGGGGAGGGAGCGTCGTGATGGCGCCGTCGGCACGGGGCGGCCGGGGCGTCAGCGCGCGGCTGCGTGTCGCCGCCGTGCCTGCCGCGGCGCGCGAGACGCGGCACTGGGCGGTCGGCCTGGTGAAGGAGCACGGCGCGAAGGCGTCCGCGGCGCGCACGGTCGAGCTGCTCGTCAGCGAGGTCGTGACGAACGCCGTGAAGTACGGCGCGGTCGCCGACGCGATCGCCGTCTCCCTGCGCTGCACCGACGGCTCCGTGACGATCCGGGTGAGCGACGACAGCACCGTGCGCCCCGTCGTGCGCCGCGCCCGCCCGAGCGACCTCGGCGGGCGCGGGATGGAGCTCGTCGAGCGCCTCGCGGACGACTGGGGCGTCGACGTCGACGCCCGGCGCGGCAAGACGGTCTGGTTCCGGGTCGCCCTGCGCTGAGCCCCGCGCGGCGGGGTCCCCCGACCGTGGCTCACCGCGCGCCCACGCGGCCCGGCCGGTAGGAATGGGCGGCATGACTGTCGTCGGACTCCATGCCTCGCACGAGCAGGTCCACCCCGCCGCGCTGCTGCGCGCGGTCCAGCAGGCGCAAGCAGCGGGCTTCGGCGCCGCGATGTGCTCGGACCACCTCGCGCCCTGGAGCGAGCGCCAGGGCCACTCGGGCTTCGCGTGGTCGTGGCTCGGTGCCGCGCTCGCCACGACCGACCTCCCCATGGGCTGCGTCAACGCCCCCGGGCAGCGCTACCACCCCGTGATCGTCGCGCAGGCGTCGGCGACGCTCGCGGCGATGTTCCCCGGGCGGTTCTGGGTCGCGCTGGGCTCGGGCGAGAACGCCAACGAGCACATCACCGGCGACCCGTGGCCGCCCAAGGCCGAGCGCGACGCCCGGCTGCGCGAGTGCGTCGACATCATCCGCGCGCTGCACGCGGGCGAGACGGTCACGCACCGCGGCCTCGTCACGGTCGACGAGGCGCGCGTCTGGACGCTCCCGGACACCCCGCCCAAGCTCATCGGCCCGGCGGTCACGTCGGCGACCGCCCGCGCGCACGCCGACTGGGCCGACGGCCTCATCACGACGAACCAGCCCGTCGAGAAGCTCCGCGAGATCGTCGCGGAGTACCGCGGCGCGGGCGGGCGCGGCGACCTCGCGCTCCAGGTGCACCTGTCGTGGGCGCACACCGAGGAGCAGGCGCTCGCGATCGCGCACGACCAGTGGCGCACGAACATCTACGACCCGCCGGTGTGCTGGGACCTCGCGACGCCGCAGCACTTCGACGTCGTCGCGGCCGACGTCCCGCCCGAGCAGGTGCGCGGCACGGTGATCGTCTCGGCGGACGTCTCGCGGCTCGTCGACCAGATCGGCGAGCTCGTCGACGTCGGCTTCGACCAGGTGTACCTGCACCACGTGGGCCAGGAGCTCGAGGAGTTCGTCGACGTGTTCGGCGAGCGCGTCGTCCCGCAGCTCGCGGGCACGTCGTCGGGCACCGGGCCGGGCACCTCCTCGGCCGCGTCGCCGGGCACCGCGTCCGCGGGCGCCGCCGGGCACGCCGACCCCCACGACCCGCACCTCTACGCCCCCGAGCACCAGCAGCCGGGCCCCGAGGCGGAGGTGGGCCACGCATGAGGATCACCGACACCTCGGACCTGTGGTGGAAGAACGCGGTCGTCTACTGCCTGGACGTCCAGAAGTTCATGGACTGGGACGGTGACGGCACCGGCGACTTCGCGGGCCTCGCGCAGCGCATCGACCACCTCGCCGACCTCGGCGTGACGTGCCTGTGGCTCATGCCGTTCTACCCGACGGCCGACCGCGACGACGGCTACGACATCACCGACTTCTACGGCGTCGACCCCCGCCTCGGCACGCACGGCGACGTCGTCGAGATCATCCGCACCGCACGCGACCGCGGCATGCGCGTCATCGCGGACCTCGTCGTCAACCACACGTCGGACAAGCACCCCTGGTTCAAGGCCGCGCGGTCCAGCAAGGACAACCCGTACCGCGACTACTACGTCTGGCGCTCCGACCCGCCGCCGAAGGGCACCAAGAAGGACGTCGTCTTCCCCGACAAGGAGGACAGCATCTGGGAGCTCGACGAGAAGACCGGCGAGTGGTACCTGCACCGGTTCTACAAGCACCAGCCCGACCTCAACGTCGCCAACCCGCAGGTCCGCGACGAGATCGCCAAGGTCATGGGCTTCTGGATGGAGCTCGGGCTCTCGGGCTTCCGGGTCGACGCCGTGCCGTTCCTGCTCGACGGCGCGGAGGTCAACCCCCGCGACGACCTCGTCGACCCGCACGAGTACCTGCGCTCGCTGCGCTCGTTCATGAACCGCCGCTCCGGGGACGCGATCCTGCTCGGGGAGGTCAACCTGCCGTACGAGCAGGCCGTCGAGTTCCTCGGCGGCAGCGACGGCGACGAGCTGACGATGATCTTCGACTTCCCCGGGATGCAGGCGACGTACCTCGCGCTCGCCCGGGGCGACGCGGCGCCGATCGTGGAGGCGCTCGAGGCCCGGCCGCCGCTCCCGAAGGACGGGCAGTGGGCGACGTTCCTGCGCAACCACGACGAGCTCACGCTCGACAAGCTCAGCGACGACGAGCGCGCGGAGGTGTTCGCGGCGTTCGGGCCGGACGAGGACATGCAGGTCTTCGGCCGCGGCCTGCGCCGCCGGCTCCCCCCGATGCTCGACGGCGACCCCCGCCGCATCCGGATGGTCTACTCGCTGCTGTTCTCGCTGCCCGGCACCCCGACGCTGTTCTACGGCGAGGAGATCGGCATGGGCGAGAACCTGGCGGTCGAGGGCCGGCTCGCGGTGCGCACCCCGATGCAGTGGAACGCCGGCCCGAACGGCGGGTTCTCGACCGCCCCGGCGTCGCGGCTCACCGCGCCGGTGGTCGAGGGCGGGTTCGCCCCCGAGCACGTCAACGTGGCCGACCAGCGCCGCGACCCCGACTCGATGCTCACGTTCATGGGCCTGCTCGTGCGCCGGTACCGCGAGTGCCCCGAGCTCGGCTGGGCCACCGTGGACGTCCTCGACCAGCCGCACGCCCACGTGCTCGCGCACCGCAGCTCGTGGGGCGACGGCTCGCTCGTCGCCGTGCACAACCTCGCCGCCGAGCCGGTCACGGTGCCGCTGCACCTGCCGGACCTCGACGCGGACGTGCGGTTCGTCGACCTGCTCGAGGACGACATGACCACCCCGTGCGGCGAGGACGGTCGCGTCGAGGTCGCGCTGCCCGGGTACGGGTACCGGTGGCTGCGGGTCGTCCGGCCGGGGTCGCGCCGGCTCGTGTAGCCGGCTCGGCCGTGCCGGTGCGTGCCCGTGCGGGGCGGTCCCGCGGTTAGAGTGCGTCGTCGTCGCTGCGATCGCGACGAGAGCGGAGCGCACGATGACGCAGGACCACCCCGGCCAGCCGCGGGACGCACGCACGGACGAGCACGCGGCCGGGCCGGACGACGGGCTCCCCGACCTCCCGCCCGACGAGCAGCTCGAGACGTTCGTGCTCGAGGCCCGCACCGTCCGCGACCACCTCGACGACCTCGCGTCGCGCGCCGGGACCCAGCTGCTCGCGGGCACCGAGATCAGCATCTCGGTGCGCCACCGCGGGCACGACCGCCTCGTCGCGACCAGCACCGCCCGCGCGGGCCTGTGCGACCAGACGGAGTACGACACCGGCGCGGGGCCGTGCGTGACGGCGATGGACCTGCTCCAGGTCGTGCTCGTCCCGGACATCCTCGAGGACACGCGCTGGGCCTCGTGGCGCCGCGTCTCGCTCGACAACGGCTTCCGCTCCGCCGCCGGGATCCCCGCGCACGTCGCGGAGGGCGTCGAGCTGTCCGTGAACCTCTACTCCGAGGAGCTCGACCCCTGGGACGCCGACGTGCTCGTGCGCGGCGACGCGTTCGCTCAGCAGGTGGCCCAGACCGTGCGGCTCTGCCTCGAGGTCGCGCGCCTCACGACCTTGCACGCCGACGCGGTCGCCGCGGCGGAGGCGCGCGAGTCGATCAACGAGACCATCAGCCGCACGATCGCGGAGAAGCAGGGCACCGTCGCGGACGTGCTCGGCCGGCTCGCGGAGCGGACGTCCGAGGACGCCTGAGGCGCCGGACGCTCAGGCGCCCGACGCCCCCGGCACGTGGCCGGACCCGCTACGCGGCGTGGTCGGGGAGCCGCGCGACCTCGGAGTAGAAGCGGTCGATCTGGTGGATCGCCGCCACGAACTCCTCGAAGTCCACGGGCTTCGTGACGTACGAGCTCGCGTGCCCCGTGTACGCGTTGACGATGTCCTCCTCGCCCGACGACGTCGTCAGCACGACCACCGGGATGTGGCTGAGGTCCGGGTCGGTCTTGAGCGCGTGCAGCACCTCGCGCCCGCTCATCCGCGGCAGGTTGAGGTCGAGCAGGATGAGGTCGGGGCGCGGGGCCTCCGCGAAGCGGCCCTCGCGGCGCACGTGCTCGAGGGCCTCGACACCGTCGTTCACGACCATGAGGTCGTCACCGCGGTCGAGGTCGTCGTACGCCTCCTGGATCATCAGCACGTCCCCCGGGTCGTCCTCGACGAGCAGGACGCGAGGGCGGCGGCGCGGGACGGCGGTGCTCACTGAGCGGCGTTCGGGGAAGAGGTCACGCAGAAGGGTCCCACGCCGGGGGCCCGCCCGCTCCAGGACGGGCCCTCGACGTGCGCGCTCCCTCCGCCGGGCGCCTGCGCTGCCGGTCCGCCGCCGCGAAGGCCTTGACGTGGCACTTGCATTTTGCAAGCATCGACGTCATGAGCCTCTTCATCACCTGCCCCGTCGAGAGCGTCGAGCGCGCGACCACCTTCTACACCGCCCTGGGTTGGACCCTGAACCCGGAGATGTCCGATCACAACGTGTCCTGCTTCGCGATCGCGCCCGAGCAGTACGTCATGCTCGGGAGCCGCGAGATGTACGCCGGCGTCGGCGGCGTCGAGGAGGTGGTCGGCGGCCCCGACACCCCCTCGAAGGTCACGGTCTCGTTCGACCTCGGGAGCCGCGAGGCGGTCGACGACCTCGTCGAGCGTGCCGGGGCCGCCGGCGGGCGGATCGGCGACACCGACGACTACCCCTTCATGTACCAGCGCCAGTTCGACGACCCCGACGGCTACCACTACTCGCCGTTCTGGATGAAGCCGGACACCGATCCGACGGCGTGAGCGACCTCGCCGCGGCCCTCGGCATCGTCGGGGCACGGTGGGCCCTGCTCATCGTGGAGCGGCTGCTCGACGGGCCGCAGCGCTACGGCGACCTGCAGCGCGACCTGGGAGTGCCGACGAACATGCTCGCGACGCGCCTGCGCGAGCTCGAGGCGGCCGGCGTCCTGACCCGCCTGCCCCTCCGGCACAACACCCGCGCCTACGCACTGACCGATCGCGGGCTCGCCCTGCACGAGGCGATCGACGCGCTCGGGCGCTGGGGCCGGGAGCACGCCTAGGGTGCGGCGGGTGGAGGCGCACGCGGCCGAGGTGGGCGCTCCTCCGCCGCACGTGGCAGCTGCGTACCGGAGCGCCCTCCAGGCGACTGCTCGCCCCGGACCTCACTCGTAGCTGATCGCCTGCAGCACGGGCAGCCGCGCAGCACGCGCCCCGGGCCACACGGCGGCGAGCACCCCGACGACGACGGCCAGCGCGAGCATCGCCGCGAGGCTCGTCCACGGCACGACGAGCGTCCCGAGGCCCTCGTCGGCGAACACCGTGGGCATCGCCGAGGCGAGCGCGACCCCGACGCCGAGCCCGACGACCGTCCCGAACACCGCGGTCAGCACCGACTCGATCGTGACGGTCCCGGCGAGCTGGAGCCGGCCCAGCCCGACCGCGCGCAGCAGGCCGATCTCCCGCGTCCGCTCGATCACCGAGAGCGCGAGGGTGTTGACGATCCCGAGCACCGCGATCACGACCGAGAGGCCGAGCAGCGCGTAGAGGATCACGAGCACCTGGTCGATCTGCGCGGCGATCTGCGAGATGTACTCCTCGGAGTCGAGCACGGCGACCACGACGTACGGCTGCACGGCCCGCGTCACGCCCGCGCGGACGTCGCCGGCGTCGGCCCCGTCGTCGAACGTCACGAAGGCGGTCGACAGGAACGTCTGCTGCTCCGGCACGAGCGCCCGGAACAGGTCGGCGGGCAGCACGACCGAGGTCCCGATGGCCCGCGAGTCGATCACGGCGCCGATCTCCACGGTGCGCGCCCCGCCCACCCCGACGACCGTGAGCTCGTCCCCGACGGCCCAGCCCTCGTCGTCGGCGGCCTGCTCCTGCACCGCGAGCCGTCCCGCGGCGAGGGCGTCGCCGAACGAGCCGTCGATCTCCTCGATGTCGAGGCTGCGCCCCACGGCGCCGGGCTCGATGCCCGCGACCAGGTCCGCGTCCTCCGGTCCGGGGGTCTGTCCGGCCGGTGCGACGAGGACCGACCCGGCGAGGAACGGGTCGACCGCGTCGACGCCGGGCACCGCCTGCACGTCGTCGACCGCGCCCGCCGGGATCGAGCTCGACCCGGCCGACTGGAGGATGAGGTCCGCGTTCGCCTCGGCCTCGACGATCGCGCTGGTCGACGCCTGGGCCGAGGCCGCGAGGACCGCCGACGCGCCGACGAGCGCCATGCCGATCATGAGCGCACCCGCGGTGTTCGCGGTGCGGCGCGGGTTGCGCACCACGTTGCCGCGAGCCAGCCGGCCGAGCGGGCGGACGGTCGCGACCAGCGGCTGCGCGAGCACGCCGATCGACCAGCGCGCGATCACGGGCGAGAGCAGGAGCGTGCCGACGAGCACGGCCCCTGCACCGACGCCGAGCACGAGCCCCGCGTCGTCCCCGTCGGGCGACCGGACCGACGACACGACGGCCGCGACCCCGGCGACGACCGCGAGCGACCCGAGCACGGCCCGGAGGCGCAGCGAGCGCTCGGGCACCGCGACGTCGTCGCGCATCGCCTCGACGGGCGGCACGAGAGCGGCGCGGCGGGCCGGGAGCGCCGCGGCGAGCACGCTCACGACGGTCCCCACGAGGATCGAGACGACGACGGTGAACCCGTCGAGCGGGATCTCGCCCGAGAGCGTCATGCCCATGCGCTCGAAGACGACCTTGAGCACCTGCACGAGCCCGACACCACCCGCGACGCCCAGCGCCGAGCCGAGCACGCCGACGGCGGCGGCCTGCACGAGGATCGACGCGAACACCTGCGCGGGCGACGCCCCGACGGCGCGCAGGAGCGCGAACTCGCGCATCCGCTGGCGCACCGACATCGCGAACGTGTTGGCGATGATGAAGCCGCCGACGAACAGCGAGATCCCGGCGAAGACGAGCAGGAACGTCGTGACGAACCCGAGCTGGCTGTCGATCTCGGCGCGGGTGTCCGCGCGGAGCGAGTCGCCGGTGACCGCGGCCGCCTGCGCCCCCTCGGGGAGGTCCGCGAGCGCGGCGTCGATCCGCTCGACGAGCTGCGCCTCGCTCACGCCGTCCTCGGCGTGCACGGCGTGCAGCGGCACGAGCCCGTCGGGCGCGTACGCGGCCGTCGCCACGTCGGCGTCGAGCAGCACGATCGTGGCGCCCGCGAACGGCGTGCCCCCGGTGGCCTCGCCGACGATCTCGACGGTCCGGAGCTCGTCGCCGAGCACGACGGTCGTCGAGTCCCCGACCGCGAGCCCCGAGCTCTCCAGGGTCGCGGCCTCGACCGCGATCTCCCCCTCGCCCTCGGGAGCGCGCCCGTCGGTGAGCTCGAGCGTGTCGTCGCGCGGGTCGTAGGCGAACGCGAAGGACGGCGCCTGGGTGCTCTGCACGGCGGTGCCGTCGGCCCCCACGAGCACGATCGGGCCCTGCAGGGCGGGGATCACGTGGTCGACGCCCTCGACACCCTCGAGCGTCCCGGCCAGCGCGAGCGGCACGGGGTTGAGCCCGGAGTCCCCGCCCGGCTGCGAGCCGCCGACGGTCTGCGTCCCCTGCACGTACGCGTCGGCCGTCGTCGTGCTCTCGACGATCCCGGTGAACGTCGTGGAGAGCATCGTGCGCAGCGCGAACGTGCCCGCGACGAACGCGACGCCGAGCGCCACCGCGAGGACCGACAGGACGAAGCGCACGAGGTGCGCGCGGATGCCCCGCAGGGCGACGCGCCTCACCGTCCGGACCGGGTGGCACCGGACCGGTCGGCGCCCGACAGCACCGCGGTGGTCCGGGCTGCGGCGGCCCGGTCCGCGGCGGACTGCGCGGCGGCGGCGAGCGCGTCGAGCACCGACGCGGGCGTCGGGTCGAGCAGCTCGCCGACGAGCAGGCCGTCGGCGAGGAACAGCACGCGGTGCGCGTAGGACGCGGCGGTCGGGTCGTGCGTGACCATCACGATCGTCTGCCCGAGCTCCTCGACGGAGCGGCGCAGGAAGCCGAGCACCTCGGCCGACGACGCGGAGTCGAGGTTGCCGGTCGGCTCGTCGGCGAACACCACCGCGGGCCGCGACACGAGCGCCCGGGCGCACGCGACGCGCTGCTGCTGGCCGCCCGAGAGCTCGCTCGGCTTGTGGTGCAGGCGGTCCTGGAGCCCGACGGCCGCGACCACCGCGTCGAGGTGCGCGCGGTCGACGGGGCGGCGGGCGATGTCGAGCGGGAGGGTGATGTTCTCGAGCGCGGTCAGCGTGGGCACGAGGTTGAACGCCTGGAAGACGAACCCCAGGCGCGTGCGGCGCAGCCTCGTGAGCCTGCGCTCGTTCATCCGGCTCACCTCGTCGCCGTCCACGACGACCGTGCCCGACGTGGGCCGGTCGAGGCCCGCCATGCAGTGCATGAGCGTCGACTTGCCCGAGCCCGACGGGCCCATGATCGCGGTGAGCTCGCCGCGCCGGAACTCGACGTCGACGCCGGCGAGCGCGTGCACCGCCGTGTCGCCGTCGCCGTACGTCTTGCGGAGCTCCCGCGCGTACGCGATCGCCGTCGCTGCGGGGGGCGTCGCGGCACCCGTGGGGCTGCTCGTGGTGGCGGGGCTCGTCGGGCTGGCGGTGCTGCTCATGCGGGTGGTCCCTCGGTGGGTCGGACTGCTGCCGTCCCTCATCGTGGCCCCGTCGGGCGGCGCGGGCGATGGGGGAACCCCCTGGTCAGGCCCTTGCCCACCCCTGAGCGCACCCCCGGGGGCGGCCCTGCGGGCAGCCCTGCCTGCGGGCTCGGACGCGCTCGACCGACCGTCCTGCGGGTCTCCCGCATTGCTGTGGCGCACGTCACATCATGCGCCTAGCCTGACGTCAGGCGCAGGGACGGGGGCCGACGATGATGTGGTCGTTGCTGGTGGTCTTCCTCGGCCCTGCCGTGCTCTTCGGCGCCCTCATGGCGCTCTTCCCGAGCCCCGACGAGCCGGCCCCGTGGCGCGTGCGCCTGGCGCGGACCCTCGAGCGTGCCGCCGACCGGCTGCGCCGGAACCAGCCCGGACCGCCCGACCCCTTCGTCGCGCTGCGCCTGCAGACCCGGCTCGGCGTCGTCGCCGACCACGCGCGCGCGCTCGAGGGCGAGCCCCGGACGTTCGCGCTCGCCGAGCGCGTCATCGCTACCCAGCTCGCCTACGACCAGCTGCTCGCCGAGGCGTGCCGGCTCGCCGGCGTCGAGGTCCTGCAGCGCGCCAAGGGCGACCCGCAGGAGCGTTTCCGCGAGGAGGTCGAGCTCGCCGCTCGCGGCTGGAGCTGGTGAGGCCGCGTGACCCGCCCGTCCGAGCGCCGGACGTCCGTCCCGGTTCGTGGCACGCCCTGCCGCGATGTCGGCATTCTCACCCGGAGCCTTCGTCCCGGTTCGTCCGGGGGCGTCCCGGTCGCGCCGGCCCGTGCCCGAGGAGCGCGCTTACCTCCGCGCCGATACCGGCTTACGGTCGGGGCATGACCGTGACACGCGCGCAGGAGGCGGAGGACACCCGCGTCGACGTCGTGCGCCGGCTCGGTGTGCTCGACACCCCGCGCGAGGAGCGGTTCGAGCGCGTCGTGCGCCTCGCGCAGAACCTCTTCGGCGTCGAGAAGGTCGCCGTCGCGCTCGTCGACCGCGACCGCGTCTTCCACAAGGCGGGGGTCGGGCTCGACGCACGCGAGTACCCGCGGGAGGCGTCGCTGTCCGCGCTCACGCTCGACCACCCCGAGCTCCTCGTCGTCGAGGACGCGCGCGCGGACCCCCGGTTCCGCGACAACCCGTACGTGACCGGTCCGACGGGTGTCCGGTTCTTCGCGGGACAGCCCCTGCACGGCCAGGCCGGGTACCGCGTGGGCACGCTCTGCCTCGCCGACTCCACGCCCCGCACCTTCGGGGAGGAGGACGCGCGGCTGCTGCGCGACCTCGCGCTGTGGGTCGAGAAGGAGCTCCTGGTCCACGAGGAGCTCGAGCGCGCGTCCCAGGTCCAGGCCGGGCTCCTGCCCCGCAGCATGCCGGACCTCCCCGGCTACGAGGTGTCCGGGCGCTGCCTTCCCGCGCGCGCCGTCGGCGGGGACTTCTACGACTGGCACCCCGTCACCGGCGGGGTCGCGCTCACGCTCGCGGACGTCATGGGCAAGGGCGGCGGTGCGGCGATCATCGCAGCGACCGTGCGCGCGGTCCTGCGCAGCTCCGCGCGGCGCGGGGACGTCGCCGCCTCGCTCGCGGACGCCGAGGCCGCCCTCGAGGCCGACCTCCTGCGGACCGGCAGCTTCGTGACCGCGTTCCACGGGAAGATCGACCCCGAGGCGCACGTCCTGACCTGGTCCGACGCCGGCCACGGGCTCACGCTGCTGCTCCGCGCCGACGGCACCACCGAGCGGCTCGCCTCGCAGGGCCCGCCGCTGGGCGCGGTCCCCGGCACCGAGCGGGTCGCCGCACAGGTCGCGCTCGAGCCCGGCGACCTCGTGCTCACGCTGAGCGACGGCGTGCTCGACGCCCTCGACGCGTCCGGCGGGACCCTCGAGGCGCTCGCCGTCGTCGAGCGTGCGGTGCGCGGCGCGCCGTCCGCCCACGAGGCCGTCGCGCAGGTGCTGTGGGCGCTCGGGGCGAACGACCGGCCCGACGACCTGACGATCCTGGCGCTGCGCCGCGAGACGGTGGACTGAGCGGACCGACCCGCGGGCACCGCTCGCGGTCAGCCGGCGCGGACCGCCAGCGTGCTCGACCCGTCCGCGAGGTGCCGGACCTCGATGCGGTCCGCGATCGACTGCTTGAGCGTCTCGACGTGCGACACGACGCCGATGACCCGTCCCCCGGCTCGCAGGCGGCCGAGCTCGGCGAGCACGACGTCGAGCGTGTGGGGGTCGAGCGAGCCGAAGCCCTCGTCGACGAACAGGGTCCCGAGGTCCATGCCGCCGGCCTCGGCGGTGACGACGTCGGCCATGCCCAGCGCGAGGCACAGCGACACGTAGAACGTCTCGCCGCCCGAGAGGGTCCGCGGGTCCCGCTCGAGGCCCGTCGAGTGGTCGACGACCCGCATCGACAGCCCGGTGCGGCGCGTGCGCACGTCCTCGCGCTCGTCGCTGCGCACGAGCTCGTAGCGCCCGTCGGACATGAGGAGCAGGCGGTCGTTGGCGGCCGCGACGACGTCCTCGAAGCGGCGGACCAGCACGTACGTGGCGAGCGTGAGCGCACGGGAGTTGTCCGAGCCGCTCGCGGTCGCGGTCCGCGAGCGTCGAGCCCGACTGGACGCACAGCAGCACCTCGTGCGCGTGGCTGTCCTCGTGGCGCGTGTAGTGC
>NZ_JBFTER010000082.1:0-22927 GCF_047229345.1 Cellulomonas jepli
CGCCCCGCCTCCGCCGCCCGGCCCGGCGGCACCGCTGCCGCCCGGCACGAGCGACGGCGAGCGGCTCCTGCGGCAGGCCGCCGCGATCTTCGAGGACGCGGCCCGCTCGACGGCCGCGCTGCGGTCGAGCGTCGGGTACGCCGACGGCCGGCGCGACGCCGCGCTCGGCGAGATCGTCGCCGACCCCCGGCTGCGCGGCGGCGCGGCGCACCAGCAGGCGTCCGCCGCGGCGGAGCGCGAGCACGCGGACCTCGTCGGCCAGGCACGCGCTCGGCACGACGCCGACCTCCGGCAGCTCGCCGCCGAGCTCGCGGAGTTCGACACCCGGCTCCCCGCCGCGATGGCGCCGTGGACGTCGGCCGGGTGGCGCGGCTGGCGGCCCCCGTCGTCGCTCGCGCCCGCCGTGCGCGTCGGCGAGCTCCACGTCGAGGAGGCGCCGTGGCTCTCGTTCCCCATGCTGCTCGCGCTCCCGCTGATGCGGCCCCTGTGGGTCGACACCCGCACCGACCCGGGCGGCGCCGCCGTCCGCAAGGTCCGCGCGCTCGTCACGCGCCTGCTCGCGGCCTACCCGGCGGGCGGTCTCGAGGTGGTCGTCGTCGACCTCACCGGCGGCCTGGCACCCTCGCTCGCCGCGCTCGCCCAGCCGGGCAGCCGCGTCATGACGACGCCCGCCGCCACGTCCGTCGCGGCAGCGGGAGCGGTGCTCGACGCCCTCGTGCGCCGCGTCGACCTCGTGCAGATGGCCCGGTCCGCCGGCGCGATGGACGCGCTCGGGGGCGACGCCGCCGACCGGCTCCTCGTCCTGCACGACTTCCCGACGGCCCTCGACGACGCGGCGGTCGGCCGCCTGCGCTACCTCGTCGACGAGGGCCCGTCGGCCGGCGTCCAGGTGCTCCTCACCGGGGAGCACAGCCCCGTCCTCGACGGCAGCCCGCTCGTCACGACGCTGTTCCGCGAGTCGATGCGGCTCCCGCTCGAGCCGGACGACCACCTCGCCGACGGCTGGACGGGCACGCAGTGGCGGTACACCCCCGACCTCGGCCCGGACGACGCGGGCGTGCTCGACGGCGTCCTGCGCTCGGCGGCGGGCACCGGCTGGAGCTGACGGGGCCCGCCGTCCGTCCCGGTCGCCGTCGAGCGGGTCGGCACGGCACTCCACCTCGTCGCGCGGACGCCGACTCCGTGGCGGACCCGGGGCCGACGGGCGCCGGCTCCTCCATCCGGTGACGCTCGACGAGCTGCCCGACGGGCCGCGCGCCTGAACCCCGGCCCGCACACGAGCCCGCTCGAACCGGACGACCACCTCGCCTCGCCGCTCAGCCTGAGCGTGCGCGGGACGGCGGGCGGCCGCGGTGGCGGAGGATGACGGCATGGACGACGAAGCCCCGACACTCCGACGGATCCGCACCGACCTCGACGCGCTCGGGAGCACGCGGAGCCCGGAGGCGGAGGCGCTCCGCAGGGTCCTCGGGTGGGCCGAGCACGCCGAGTTCAAGGAGGGCGCCCCGTTCGAGGAGAGCCGTGTGCCGAGCCTCGTGCGGCTGGCCGTCGAGCGGTTCACGAACGAGGCGAGCACGTGCGCCGGCGGCGGTGACGCCGTGAAGGCGGCCGCCCACCGTCAGAGCGCGGCGGCCCTCGCGCCGTATCTCTGACGGCGTCCCGCAGGCGGCCGTGTCAGCCGGCCTGCGCGGCGATCGCGGCGTGCGGTCTGCCGTCCCCCTCGGCGGCCCGTTGCACCCGTTCGCGCTCGACCAGACCCGCGCGCGCGAGCCGGCGTGACATCTCCCCGACCGGCCACCGGTACGCGGTGGTCACCTTGTGCGCGAACGGCTCGACCTCGCCACCGTCGAAGAACCCGACGACGAGCACGCCGCCCGGCGCCAGGACCCGGCGGACGGCCGCGAGGGCGTCGTCCAGCTGCCCGGGCTCGAGGTGGATGAGGGAGTACCAGGCGAGCGCGCCCGCGACGGAGCCCGGGGCACGACCGACGTCGAGGTCGAGGATCGACCCGGGCTCGAACCGTGCCGTCGGGTGGTGCGCGCGTGCGTGCTGCAGGAACTCGGGCACGAGGTCGATCCCCGTGACGTCGGCGTGGGTGCGGCGGAGGTAGCCCGTGAGGTGGCCTGGGCCGCACCCCAGGTCGAGCACCGGGCCGGACACCGGGCGCAGGTGCCGGTCGAGGAACGCGAGGTCGTCCGGGTGCACGTGCTCGAGCGAGCCCACGGCGTCGATGTACCGCTGTGCGAGGAGCGAGTAGGCCTGCTGCACGGCACGGGGGGACGCCACGCGGAGCAGTATGGCGGCTCGGTCGGGCCTGTCACCGACGGCGTACCGGCCTCGCGCCGGAGGGCGTGGCCGCCGACGGACACCGCCACGGGCGGCCCTCTACCCGTGCTCCGGCCGTGTGCTCAGCGGTGCCCGCAGGTGCCGCTCCAGGAGCGGGCTGGGCAGGGGCACCGTGCTCCACGTCGCGGTGGCCGTCCCGGCGCCGGGGTCCACCACGACGCGCACCCGGTGCGGGGTCGTGACGACGCGCAGGTCGGCGACGAACGTGTCGCCGCGCCACCCGCCGGACGCGACGACGGGGCGGCCCAGCGGTGCGCTCTCGCGCCACTCGCCGTGGCCGACGTCGACCGGGAGCGACGGGCCGAGCCGCAGCAGCCAGCCACCGTCGGCGGTGTCCACGGTCACCCGCGTCCCGCCCGGCAGCGGTGAGTCCGCGCCGGCGCCGGCGAGCGTCCCCTCCCCGGAACGTCCCGGGTCGGCCGAGCCCTCGACCGGTGCGAGCGCCAGCCGGTCCAGCCGCTCCGCGAGGGCCGCGTCCTCCGCCGGGCTCGCCGCGCCGTCGTCCAGCCCCGGCAGCAGGCACTCCCAGAGGGCGTCGAGCACCACCTGCGCCTCCCCCTCGGCCGTGACCGCGACCACGAGGTCGTGCGACGGCACCACGACGCACTGCTGGCCGTAGGCACCGTGGCCGTGGAACCCGTGCCGGGACATCCAGATCTGGTAGCCGTAGCCGCACGCGAAGTCGGCGTCGTGCGACGCGTCGTCCTTGTACGGCACGGTGTCGACGTGGTGGCGGGTCGCGCGCTCGACCCAGTCCCGCGGCACGAGCTGCCGGTCGCCCCAGCGGCCGCCGCCCAGCAGCAGCTCGCCGAAGGCGGCGACCGCCTCTGTCGTGAGGTGCAGCCCGTGGAACCCGTAGACGGCGCCGCCGGCCACCCGGTCCCACTCGGCGTGCTCGACGCCCATCGGTGCGAACAGGCGCTCGTCGAGCATCTCGTCGAGACCCCGACCGGTGACCCGCTCGACCATCCGCGCGAGGACGAACGTCGTCGCGTTGTCGTACGCGTGCGGCGTGCCCTCGGTGTCGGCGTCCGGGAATGGGACCCGGAGGAAGCCCTTCACGAGGTCGCGGGGTTCGAGCGCCCACGCCTCGTCGAGGCTGTCGTCCCGGCGCCCGGTCGTCATCGTCAGCAGGTGGTGCACGGTGAGGCGGTGCGCCTGGTCCGGTGCGTCGGCCGGGACGTGGTCGGGCAGCACGTCCACGACCCGGTCGTCGAGCGCGAGCAGCCCGTCCGTGACCGCGAGCCCGACGGCGACCGCGGTGAACGTCTTGGTCAGCGAGTACAGCAGGTGCGGACGCTCCGCGGAGTACGGCGCCCACCAGCCCTCGGCGACGACGCGGCCGTGGCGCACGACGACGAGCGAGTGGCACTCGACGGGCGCCGCCTCCAGCCGGTCGAGCAGGGCGGTGAGCGCCCGGGACGAGACGCCCGCGGCGGCAGGTGTCGAGCGGGGCAGCAGCAGGCGTCCGGGAGGCACCCGGGGACCCTAGCCAGGCGCCCCCGGCGCTAGGAACGGGATAACGCTCAGGCGGCGCGCAGCACGAGCAGGAACTGCCCGCCGCCGGGCTCGACCTGCGTGGTGACCGCCAGGTCGGGGGCGAACCGCGACAGCCGGTCGACGAGCCACGCGGCGGCCTGGTCGGCGTCCGCCCGGCTCGGGCAGCGTGCCACGACCTCGCGCCCACCCTTGCGACCCAGGCGCTCGACGGTCGCGACGATCGGCGCGGGGTCGACGACGAACAGGTCGGGCGACCACGGCACCACCGGGGTGACCGCTCCCTTGCGGGTGTTGCAGGCCCGGTGCGCGAGCCGCTCCGTGCCCGCCGCGGCCTTCTTGGACTTCGCGACCCCGAGGTCGACGCTCGGGCCGAGGTCCGAGTTCACCGAGGCGTCCGGGTCGACGGGCTCGTCGCACAGCCAGCAGCGCCAGGAGTCACGGTCGCCGACGGCGGTGAGGTTGCTCATGCCCGAACGGTAGTGCGCTGGACGGGTCGTCGAGCCGGGTGCCCGGCCCGCACGGCCCTCCCGGCCGGAGGGCCGTGCACCTCGCGGCCGGGTGGCCGGTGCGGACGACGCGCGGACGAGCTGCCGACCGAACCGTTTCAACCCCCTGCTCAGACGCTTCTCCACCGGTGTAGATTCGCCGGACCCTGCGGGCCTCGACCCCGCGGAGACGGTCCGGCGCAACGCCGCCCGGACCCCTGCCAGAGGGAGCGACACGTGCGGAGAACCACCTCGTCCCGGGGCCTGAGGGTCCTCCTCGCCGCTGCGGCCGCCGCGCTCGCCGTCGCCGGGCTGACCGCGCCCGCCGCGGGCGTGCCCGGCGGTGCCCTGCCGGCGGCCGTCACCGGCGGCTGCGGCCGACCCGCCGCCCTCGCGACCGGCACCCACACCGTCACGAGCGGCGGGCAGTCCCGCACGTTCCGGCTCGACGTGCCCGCCGGGTACGACCCGGACCGCCCGTACCGCCTCGTCGTCGGCCTGCACTGGTGGCACGGCACCGCCGCCGACGTCGTGAACCAGGGCTTCTACGGGCTCAAGCCGCTCGCGGGCAGCAGCACGGTCTTCGTCGCACCGCAGGGCATCGACAACGCCTGGCCCAACACGGGCGGGCAGGACGTCGCGTTCGTCGACGAGGTGCTGCGCCGCGTCGAGGGCGCGCTGTGCATCGACACGACCCAGCGCTTCGCGACCGGCTTCAGCTACGGCGGCGGCATGAGCAACGCCCTGGCGTGCGCGCGGGCCGACGTCTTCCGCGCGGTCGCCGTGCTCAACGGCGCCCAGCTCTCCGGCTGCGCCGGCGGCACGCAGCCCATCGCGTACCTCGGCTCCCACGGCGTGGTGGACGACGTCCTGAACATCTCGCAGGGCCGCGCGCTGCGGGACCGAGCGCTGCGGAACAACGGCTGCCAGGCGCAGCAGGCGCCCGAGCCCGCGGCGGGCAGCGGGACGCACACCCGCACCGCCTACACGTGCCGCGACGGCTACCCGGTCGTCTGGCTCGCGTCCGACAGCGGCCACCAGTGGGACGCGCGCGACCGCGGGCAGCAGCAGTCGTGGGTGCCCGGAGAGATCTGGCGGTTCTTCACGTCCCTGCCGTCGACGACGACGACGACCCCGACGCCCACCCCGTCGGCCACGCCCACCCCCACGACGAGCCCGACGCCGACGGCGTCCCCCACGCCGACGCCCGAGCCGACGACCCCGGTCCCGGCCGGTGCCTGCACCGCGACGTACCGGACCGTGAACACCTGGGCCGGCGGCTTCCAGGGCGAGGTGACCGTCAGGGCCGGCTCCCCGTCGACCTCGTGGAGCGTGACCTGGCGCCCGTCCGGCGAGCGTGTGGACCAGGTGTGGAACGGCACGCTGACGACGCAGGGCGGCCAGGTCGTCGTGCGCAGCGCCGACTGGAACGGCCGCCTGCCCGCGGGCGGCAGCACCACGTTCGGCCTGCTCGGGAGCGGCGCGGCGCCGACTCCGGCGCTCACCTGCACGAGCTCCTGACGCCGGGCTCCTGACGGGCGGCTGCGCACCGGCGCGGCCGCCCGCCGGCCGGCCGGGTCCTCGGCGACGGGGCGTCAGCGGGCGGGACGCCAGCAGGCGGGGCGTCAGTACACGTAGCGGCTGACGGACTCGGGGTGGAGCACGAGCCGCACCTGGTCCCCGGCGAGGATCGCCGCGAGGTCCTGCGCGCGCACCGGGTCCGTCAGGTCCCAGTACCGAGCGGCGAGGCGCTCGGCCAGCTCGCGCGCCCCGTCGGCCTCGACGGTGACCCGGCCCGTCACCGACACCCAGTGCTCGCGCTCCCCGACGGGCGCGGCGACGACGATCGACGCGCGGGGGTCGCGCTGCAGCCGTCGGACCTTCACGGTGTCCGGACCGGTGAAGAGCTGGACGTCGCCGTCGTCCGTCACCTCGAACCAGACGGGTCGCGGCTGGGGCGGCACCGGGCCGTCGGCCACGGTGAGGATCCCGTGCAGGGGTCGGCGCAGCAGCTCGAGGTCGGCGGCGGTCAGGGACGGGTCGGTGGTCATGGCGTCTCCTCGGTCCAGGGGCGGCTCGCCTCGGGGTCAACGGTGTCCTGCCGGTCGTTCATCCCGCCGGTCGTTCGTCCCGCTGCCCGCGCCGGGTCAGGTCAGGCGCTGCTGCAGGTGCACCTCGACGAGCTCGCCGGCCTCGCTCTTGCCGATCGCGGCGCACAGCGCCTTGCGCACGGGCAGCCAGTGCGGTCCCGCGCCGGAGGGCATCAGCGTCGCGGCGAACGGGTGGCCGTCGAGCGTCCCGGTGACCTTGACCGCGCGGCGGGTGCCGAGCAGCTCGTCGGAGCCGTCGAGCTGGAGGTAGGTGGCGAAGGCGCCGTCCTTGCGGACGGCCGCGGTGAAGGTGGCGTCGAGGCTGGCGGGCGGCGGCGTCGGGGTCATGGACGGGTGGACCGGTTCCGGGCAGCGAACTCATCGGTGGCCGCGTCCGGCACACCGCGGGCGGGACCACGCGGCACGGCCGTCGCGGGGCACGGTCCGGACGGCCCCCGTCATCGCCGCCCGAGAGCCGATGACTTCCGGGTGGCGGAGCGGTCTACTGCTGAGACCCCGTACGCGCCGGAAGGACCGCCCGTGAGCTCCGAGGACCCCGCCGCACCGACCTCCACCGCCGACCCGTCGACCGCGATGCGCACGTTCGGCCACGTGCTCGTGAACACCGCGGTCGCGAACGTCACGACCAGCTACCTGTGGTGGGCGCTGACGTTCTGGTCCTATCTCGCGACGCGCTCGGTCCTCGCGACGGGCCTCATCGGCGGCGCGTACATGCTCTTCATCTCGTTCAGCAGCATCTTCTTCGGCGCCGTCGTCGACCACCGCCGCAAGCTCACCGTGATGCGGCTGTCCACGACGGCCACGCTCGTCGCGTTCGCCCTCGCCGGCGGGCTGTTCCTGGCGCTCGGGGAGGAGACCGTCGCCGACCTCGGTGCCCCGTGGTTCTGGGTGTTCTCGGTGATCATCCTCGCGGGCGCCGTCGTCGAGCACATGCGCAGCATCGCCCTGTCCACGGTCGTGACGATCCTCGTGCCCGACGAGCGCCGCGCGAACGCCAACGGCCTCGTCGGCACCGTGCAGGGCGCCGCGTTCATCGTCACCGCCGTCGTCTCCGGGCTGTCCGTCGGGTTCCTCGGCATGGGCTGGACGATCGTCGTCGCGCTCGGGCTGACCGCGGTCACGCTCGGGCACCTGATGACGATCAGCTTCCCCGAGGACCGGGTCGCGGCCGCCCCGGCGGAGAGCACGAGCGCCGCGATCGACCTGCGCGGCTCGATCGCGGTGATCCGCGCCGCCCAGGGCCTGTTCGCGCTGATCATCTTCTCGACGTTCAACAACCTCATCGGCGGCGTCTACATGTCGCTCATGGACCCGTACGGGCTCGAGCTGTTCTCGGTGCAGATGTGGGGCATCTTCTTCGGCATCGGCTCGACCGGCTTCATCGTCGGCGGGCTCGCGGTGGCGAGGTTCGGGCTCGGACGCAACCCGATGCGCACGATGCTGGTCCTCGTCGTCGCCATGGGCGTGCTCGGGGCGATGTTCACGATCCGCGAGTGGGCGTGGCTCTACATCGTCGGGATCTTCCTGTACCTGTGCCTGATCCCCGCGGTCGAGGCGGCCGAGCAGACGGTCATCCAGCGGGTCGTCCCGCTCGAGCGGCAGGGGCGGGTGTTCGGCTTCGCGATGGCGTTCGAGAGCGCGGCAGCGCCGATCACGGCCTTCGTCATCTCGCCGCTCGCGCAGTTCTGGATCATCCCCTGGTCACGGTCCGACGAGGGCGCCGAGGCCCTGGAGCCCCTGCTCGGCACGGGCGACGCGCGCGGCATCGCGCTGATCTTCCTGGTCAGCGGCCTGCTCATCGTCGGGGCGGCGCTCCTCGCGTTCCGCACGCCGGTGTACCGGGCGATCTCCCGGACGTACCTCGCGGCGGCGCCGTCGCCGGAGGAGGACGCCGCCGACAGCCACGCGCCGGACCGCGAGCGCAGCACCGCGGTCAGCGTGCCCGACGGCCCCACCCACTGAACCGAGGAGCACACCATGGGACTCATCCACCTCGAGCTGTTCGCCACGCTGGACCTCGTCGCACAGGCGCCCGGGGCCCCCGACGAGGACCCGATCGGGTTCCCCTTCGGCGGCTGGCAGGCCCCCCTGCTGGACGACGTGTCGGGCGCGCAGGTCGCCGCCGCCTACGAGGGCACGGACGCGCTGCTGCTCGGCCGGCGCACGTACGAGATCTTCGCCGCCTATTGGCCGCACCAGTCCGGCGGGCCCGACGACTCCATCGCGACGCTGTTCAACCGCGTCCCCAAGTACGTGGCGTCGCGCGGCAGGCCGGACCTGTCGTGGGCCGGGTCCAGCCAGCTCGGCCCCGACCTGGCGCAGGCGGTGCGGGAGGTCCGCGACCGGCACGAGAACGTGAAGGTCGTGGGGAGCCTCAACCTGGTGCAGACGCTCCTGCGCGAGCACCTGTTCGACCGCCTCGACCTCTGGGTGCACCCGATCCTCCTCGGCACCGGGAAGACGGTGTTCGCGGGCGGCGTCGTGCCCACGAACCTGGACCTGCTCGAGCCCCCGGTCGCCGGCCCGCGGGGCACCGTCCTCCTGCGCTACGGACGCGGGGAGGGCGCCCCCCGGACCGGGGACATGGGCGCTCCCGGTCGCGGCCTGGACTGAGCCGACGCCGACGACCGACGGGAGCAGGGACTGCCATGGCGTGCCGCATCGGTGAGCTCGTGCTGGGCTGCCGCGAGCCCGAGGTCCTCGCGCGGTTCTGGTGCGAGGTCCTCGACTTCGTGGTGCTCGACCGCGAGGACGACGGCTCGCTCGAGATCGGGCCGCGCGAGGGGTTCGGCGGCCCGCAGCCGACGATCGTCCTGACCCGCCGGGACGAGCCGGAGCCGGGGAGGTCGCGGCTGCACATCGACGTCAACGCCACGGACCGCGACCAGGACGCCGAGCTGGAACGGCTGCTGGCGCTCGGTGCGCGGCCGGCCGACGTCGGTCAGACGGGCGAGGAGTCCTGGCACGTGCTCGCCGACCCGGAGGGCAACGAGTTCTGCCTCCTCCGGGCGCGCCTGGACCCGCTGTGAGGCAGGCGGGACGTCGCTCAGGACACGTTTGACCCTCGACCAGGGCGAGGCGCCAGCGTGCCGCCATGACCGTCGTCGCGCCCGTGCGAGCGCTGCCCCTCCCCCGCCCCTACCTCGTGTGGCTCTCCGGGTTCGCGCTCGCGCGGCTCGGCGACACCGTCCTCGCCTTCGCGCTCGGGTGGGCGGCGGCCGGGCTCGGCGGGACGACGGCCGCGCTCGTCGTGACCGTCGGGGCGGCGCCGCGGCTCCTCCTGCTCGTGGTGGGCGGGGCGGTCGCGGACCGGTCCGGGGCGCGGCGCCTCCTGATCGCCGGCGAGGTGACGCTGCTCGCGCTGACCCTCGCGCTCGCGCCGGCCCTCGCACGGTTCGGGACGCCCGGCTGGCTGCTGGTCGGCGCGTCGCTCGCGCTCGGCACCGTCACCGCCGTCTGCCTCCCGGCGTCCGGCTCGATGCCGCGACGCCTCGTGCCGGACGACCAGCTCGCCCGGGCGCTCGCGGTGCGTCAGGGCGTCGGCCAGGTCGTGCTGATGACCGCCGCGCCGATGGGCGGCCTGCTCGTCGGCACGGTCGGCCTCCCTGCCGTCGCGTGGGGTGCGGCGGCGACGCTCGGGGTCTCGGTGGGCGTCCTGGTGGCGGTCCAGGAGTCGCCGGGTTCCGGGTCCGACGACGCCCGCTCGGGCGCGGCCCAGGCCGGTGCGGCGCGCGCCCGCGTGGACGGGGCCGGGGGTGCGGCTCCGGCCGGGGGAACGTCGCCGGACGCGCCGGCGAGCGGCTCTCCCGCGGCGGGTCGGTCGCGCACCCAGGGGCTCGATCTCGTCGGCGGGGTCCGCGTCGTCGGCCGGACACCCGGTCTCCGTGGGGCGCTCCTGCTCCTCGGCGCCGGGGCCGCGCTGCTGCTGCCCGTCCCGTCCGTGCTCGTCCCGCTCCTGGGCAGGGCGCACGGCTGGGGACCCGGCGCGACCGGCGGCGTCGCGGGCGCGCTGGGGCTCGGGGTGATCGGTGCGGCGCTGCTCGCAGCACGCCGTCGCGCACCGGGAGCCGCGGCGCAGGCCGGGACCGCAGGCGCGGCGGGCCCGACCCACCACCGCTCCGGGTCGCCCGCGCCCGGGCTCGCGGTGAGCGCCGGCGGGGCGCTCGTGCTCGCGGTCGGTCCAGCGCTGGGCGGCCCCGCCGCGGTCGTCGTCGCGGCCGGGGGCGCGCTCGTGCTCGGGTTCGGCAACGGCACCTTCGTCGCACGGCTGGCGCCCGTCGTCCTGGGCAGCGCCCCACGGACGCACCTCAGCCGGGTGCAGGCGCTCGCGGGCCTCGTCCAGCTCGCGCCCGTGCTCGTGACGACCGCGGTGCTCGGTGCGCTCGCCGAGCGCACGTCGGCCGGCTGGGCCCTCGCGTCCACTGCCGCGGGCCTCGCGGCGTGCGCGGTCGGAGCCTGGCGTCGGGCCGCACGCGCCGCACCCGCTCCGGTTCCGGCTTGACCCTCGTGCGGGTCGAGGGCCCACAGTGAGCGCGTGCACGACGACCTGCTCAGCATCGGCGCCCTCGCGCGCGCCGGCGGCGTGCCCGTGACCGCGCTGCGCTTCTACGACACGGCCGGCGTCCTCCGTCCGGCGCACGTGGACCCCGCAACCGGCTACCGCTGGTACACGTCGGCGCAGGTCAGCACGGCCCGCCTGGTGGCGAGCCTGCGCCAGGCCGGGATGCCGGTGGCGGACCTGGCGGAGGTCCTCACCGCGCCCGGCCAGGCGCACGCCGTGCTCGCGCGGCACCGTCGCCGGCTCGAGGAGGACCTGCTCGCGGCCCGCACCCACCTCGACGCCGCTGCGCGGCTCCTCGCCGAGCCCGCACGCGGCACGGTCGACACCGCGGACCTCGTCGCCGCGGTCGGAGCCGTCCGGCACGCGGTGGGCGCGCACCCGACGTGGCCCGGCCTGGCCGGTGTCCTGCTCCTCCTCGCGGGAAGCACGCTCCGCCTCGTCGGCTGCGACGGCTCCCGCCTGGCCGTCGCGACGGTGCCCGTGCGGCACCCCTCAGGCCCCCGGGCTCGGGTCGTCGCCCCGCTCGCCGTGCTCGAGGGGATCGCCGCGGCGGCGGCTCCCGGCTCGGGTCCGGTGGTCGTCGGGACCGGGGTCCTCGAGGTCCTGGGCGTCTCGGGCGAGCCGCTCGACGCGCCGTACCCGGACGAGGAGCGGCTCGTGCGGTCGGGCGGCGCGCCGGGCGTGACCGTCGCCTCGGACGAGCTCGTCGAGGCGGCGACGCAGGCGGACGACGTCGTCGTCGTGCAGCTCGACGGTGACCGGGTGTCGCTCACGCCGCCCGGCGCGCGGGACACGCTCGGCTTCTCCCGGACCTTCCTGCTCGACGCCGTCCGGGCGGCGCGCGCCGAGCACGTCGCCCTGGCGCTCGACGAGCGGTCCGCGCTGCGCGTCTCCCCGGCCGACCGCCCGGACGACCTGGGCCTGGTCATGCCGATCCGGCTCCGGCGCTGAGCGTCACCGGGCGGTCTCGCCGCGGGCCGGAGAGGGCTCACTGCCAGACGGGCGGCGCCACCTCCTGGTCGGCGGGGAGCTGCGGGACCGCGGGCCCGGCGGCGGCGAGGTCGCGCACGTTCTTCTGCACGGCGACCACGGAGAACATGGCCATCGTGTACGCGAGGCCGTAGAAGCCCTTCTCGGACAGCTCGAGCGCCGCGTTGCTCAGGCCCGTGACCATGAGCACGAGCGAGACGACGACCATGCTCCACGACAGTCCGAGGAAGATCGACGTCACGGGGACGCCCTCGGCGCGGTCGCGGACGGACTTCTGGAGCGCGATCGCGGAGAACAGGCCGAGCAGGAGCAGCGTCCCGTAGAACCCCTTCTCCGACAGCTCCATCGTCGCGTTCCACAGGCCGACCCCGAAGGCGGTGAGGGCGATGGCCAGCGCCACCCAGGACGCACCGACGAACGCGGCGGTCGGTCGGGCGGGCAGGGGGTGCTGCGACATGGGGCGCTCCGGAGGTCGGGCTGCCGGCATCGTGCCGGCCGCGCCCACGATGGTGGAGGTGCAGGACGACCCGCCGCAAGCACCTCTCACGACAACCACCCGCTGAGCCGTCGGTCCCGCGGTGCGACACCGGCGCGCGCCCGGCGTCCGGCCGCCCGGCACACGCGCGCGCCGGGCCTCCGTGCGGGGGCGGCCGGGCTCAGTCCTCGATGACGTCGAGCCCCTGCTCGCGCAGCCGCGCGAGGCTGTCGAGCATGCCCTGGAGGACCTCGGGCGCGTGCCCCTCCCAGTCCTCGAGCTCGGCGACCACGCGGAGCGGGTGGCGGGTCCGGTACGACTGCGTGGGGTTGCCGGGGAACCGCTTGTCCGTGACGTTCGGGTCGTCCTCGAACGGGCCGAGGGGTTCGACGACGTACACGTGGCCGCGCCCGGCGCCCGCCGGCTCACCGCTCCCGCCAGGGCCGCTGCCGGGCTCGCCGCCGGGCTCGCCGCTGCCCGGCCCGACGGCGCCCGGGCCGCCGCCGCCCGCGAGCGCCGACGCGAGCTCGGCACCCCACACCGCGGTCTCGACGAGCGCGCTGAAGTAGATGTTCCGGGACACCCGACCCCGCTGGAAGTTCGAGCCGTGGCCCGGGACGAGCTCGGCACCGATCGTGAGCGCCGATCGTGTGCCATGGAAGAAGGGTCCCGTGACGTGGTCGCAGCGGTCGTAGGTGACCGGCGTCCGGGTGGCGGGCTGCTCGCTCATGGGTGTCCTCCTGGATCGCACGCGCTGTCGCCGGGTCTGGCGGCCGGCCGTGCCGGCGCCCGCCCCTCGTGCACCGGCCGTCGACGCGTGCCGTCCGTCCGGGCCCGGGTCCCGCCGGGCGTGTCCGCTACGGTCGCACACCGAGACCGCCGAGCCCCGCGAGGAGTGGACCGATGACGCGCCTGCCGGCCTACGACCTGGTCCTCGTGACGGACGACGCGTCGGGCGCGCACCCGGCCGCCCCGGCCCTCTGGGCGCGCTGGGCGGGGGCGGAGGGCCCGGCGATCGACCCGGCGACGTGGCCGCGGTCCCCGCGCACCGGGCAGCCCCTGGTGCACGACGCCACCGTCGCCCTGCCGGAGCCCTACCGCCGCACGCACCCCGACCTCGTCGCCGTCGCCCTCGTCGACTGGTCGGACGAGGTCGGCTTCCTGCCTGCACCCCCGCACGCCCGCACCTCGCAGCGGCGCTGGGCGGTGACCGGTCCGGGACCGAGCACCCCGACGACCCGTTCTGGGCCGACGTCGACGCCGCCCGGCCCCACCTCGCTGCGCTGAGCCGCCGATCATCACCGGATCGTCACCGGCCGGGACACCGCGGGGAGCCCGCGGCTGGAAGGGTGCTGCCATGACCCACGACCCCGTCCGCGCGTCGCTGCACGACGAGCTCCGCTGGATCCGCGCGTCCCTGCTCGGCACGCTCGAGGGGCTCTCGGAGCACGACGTCCGCCGTCCCCTGACCGAGACCGGCACGAACCTGCTCGGGCTCGTCAAGCACCTCGCGCTCACGGAGGCCCGGTACCTCGGGGAGGTCGTCGGCCGGCCCTTCCCCGAGCCGCTCCCCCGGTGGGACGACTCCCCGGCCAACCGCGCGCACTTCTGGGTGACCGAGCACGAGACCCGCGCGGACGTCCTCGACCGCTACGCCCGGGCCTGCCGGCACGCGGACGCGACGATCGACGCGCTGCCGCTCGACGCCCCCGGGCACGTCCCGTGGTGGCCGCGCCCCGACGTGCGGCTCGTCGACGTGGTGGTGCACGTGCTGGTCGAGACGAGCCGCCACACGGGCCACGCCGACATCCTCCGCGAAGGGCTCGACGGCGTCGTCGGGACCGGGTCCGCCGCGGGCAGCCCGGTGGACGACGCCGCGCGGGAGGCCCGGGCGCGCTACCGGGCGCAGGTCGAGGCCGCCGCGCGGGCCGCCGCCGGGACGGCGTGACACCGGCCCCACCCGGGTGCGCGCCGGCGGGCGGTGGCACGATCGACGCATGGAGCTGACCGAGTTTCTCGACCACGTCGGGCGCCGGGCGACCATCGAGGGCGGGTCGGAGGCGCACCGGTTCATGCACCGCGCGGCGCAGGACGCGCTGCGCGTCACCGCGGAGCTCAACACCGGCTACCGGACGCCCGAGGAGGTGCGGGCGCTGCTCGCGCAGCTCACCGGCAGGCCCGTCGCGGAGTCGGTCGCGCTCTTCCCGCCGTTCTCGTGCGAGTTCGGCAAGAACCTCGTTCTCGGCGCGGACGTCTTCATCAACATGGGCTGCCGCTTCCAGGACGCCGGCGGCATCACCCTCGGGGACGGCACGCTCGTCGGGCACGGCAGCACGATCGTGACGCTGAACCACGCGGTCGACCCGGACCGGCGTGCCGACATGGAGCCCGCGCCCGTCGTGATCGGCCGCAAGGTGTGGCTCGGGGCGGGCGTCACGGTCGTCCCGGGCGTGACGATCGGCGACGGTGCGGTCGTCGGTGCCGGGGCGGTCGTGACCAGGGACGTTCCGGCGGACACGGTCGTCGCCGGGGTGCCGGCGCGGGTGATCCGCGAGACGGGGTTCACCGCCTGACGGTGCGGCGGCGTGCCCCTACGCCGACCGCACGTGTGCGAGCACCGTCGCGACGACCTCGTCGAGCGGCCGCACCGAGTCGACCCGCAGCGGCGCGTCGGCCCACGGCGCGAGCTCCGCGCGGACCCGCTGCACCGACTCCCACGTCGGCTCCGCGAAGCCCTCGATGTCGCGACGGCGCCCCTCGAGGCGCTGCCGGTGCAGCGCGGTGTCGGAGCAGCCGACCTCGACGAAGTGCAGCGGCACGCCCGTGGTCCGGGCGAGCTCCCGCCACTGCCCGCGCGCCTCCTCGACGGCGTTGACCGCGTCCACGACGACGGTGCGGCCCAGCGCCAGCTGGTGCCGGGCGACCGCCCCGACGACGACGTACGCGGCGATGCCGGTGGGCTGGTCGCGGCCGACCCCCGCCCGCCACATCGCGGCCTCGACCGGGTCGACGGACAGCACGGTCGCGTCGAGCGCGCGGCCGACCGCGTCGGCGACGGCGCTCTTGCCCGCGCCCGGGAGCCCTGCCATGGCGATCAGCACCCGGCCACCCTGCCACCACGCTGCCGTGACGGACGTATCTGAGCGGGTCCGGCGCTGTCCTCCGTGCGGACGAGTGCCCGACGGGCCGGCGCCGCCGCCGGTCGTCGCGTCCCGAGCGAGGAGGACAGCCATGCCGTACGAGGGCGACGGTCGCCTGCCGATCATCTACGTCCGAGGCTTCGCCGGGGGCGGTGCCGGCATCGACACCGCGGTCGACGACCCGTTCTACGGCTTCAACGAGGGGTCGGTGCAGGTCCGGGTCGACGGCGCCGACCGCCCCGCGTTCCACCAGTTCGAGAGCCCGCTGCTGCGGCTCATGACCGACCACGGGTACCGCCTGCTCGTGCACGGCAACCAGGAGGCGTACCTGCGGCAGCAGCCGGCGGGCGCCGTGCTGTCCGCGACGGTGTGGGTGCACCGCTTCTACGACGAGTTCGCCTCGACGCTGACGCACGACCCCGCGGGCTTCTCGCTCGAGCGCGCCGCGCAGAGCCTGCTCGACCTCGTGCTGCTCGTGCGCCGGACGACCGGCGCCCCGCGGGTGTTCCTCGTCGCGCACTCGATGGGCGGTCTGATCGTGCGCTCGCTGCTGCAGCGCGTGGTCCCCGACGACGAGCGGTTCGGCGGCACGCTCGACGCGGCGACGGCCCTCGTCGACCGCGTGTTCACGTACGCGAGCCCGCACGGCGGCATCGAGTTCGTCGGCTTCGGGCTGCTCGAGAAGGTCCGCGACCTCACGGGGGTGCTCGGCGCCGACATCTTCGGGCCCGACCGGATGTTCGAGTACCTGACGCCGGCCCGCGTGCCCGGCGCCGCCGACCGCGACGGGTTCCGGCCGGCCGCGATCCCCGACGGCGGGTTCCCCGTCGACCGGCTGTTCTGCCTCGTCGGCACCAACTCCGCGGACTACACCACGGCGCTGGGGCTCTCGACCCGCGCCGTCGGGCCGCGCAGCGACGGGCTCGTGCAGGTCGACAACGCGTACGTCGAGGGCGCCCCGCGCTCGCTCGTGCACCGCAGCCACAGCGGCCGGTACGGGATCGTCAACTCCGAGGAGGGCTACCAGAACCTGCGGCGGTTCCTGTTCGGCGACCTGGCCGTGACCGCGCGCCTCGTCGGCCTCCGCCTGCCGGGCAACGACACGGACGACACGTCGTGGCAGCTCGAGACGGCGCTCTCGATCCGCGGGCTGCCCGTGGTGCTGCACCAGCAGAGCGCCGCCCACCTGTGCCCCGTCCAGGTCGAGCGGCGCACGGCGCGCGACGGCGTCGACACCCCCGTCCCACTGGTCACGACGTTCCTGTCGAGCACCGCGACCCGCCCCACCGACGAGCGCACCGGGGACACGGTCACGGCGATGCGGCACGTCCTGCGCCTGCGGCTCGTGTCGCTGCGCGAGCGCGACGGGCTGCTGTCGTTCCTGGACCACCTCGAGCAGGCGGCCGACTGGTCGGACACGCTCGTCGTCGACATCGGCCCCGACGCCGGCGGGCGCTACGGGACGTGGGCGACGTGGAGCTCGCAGATCCCGGGCGCGCTTCGCGACTGGGACCCCACCGCCTCGGACCCGCTGACCGACCTCGACGAGCGGCCGGGGAGCTGGCGGGTGCGGGTGCCGGTGCCCGCGGGCTCGCGCGAGCTGCTCGGGCCGGACGCGGCGGTCGAGATCGTGGTCGCACCGCGGTCGACGCTCGACCGGGCGCCGGCGGGCGCGAGGGCGGTCGCGACGGCGGGGTGATCGAGGCGGGGTCAGGGCACGTCGCCCGACGCACCGCGGTCGGCAGCGTGGTGCGCCGCTCCTCGGCGCACTACGTCCTCGTGATGAGAACAGCCCACTCCGAGGGTCCGTCGCTGGGCCGTGTCACCGTGAAGGTGGCGGAGTCGTGGTCGAGGACCAGGGCATCGATCCGGTGCGCCTGGCCGTCGCGGTCGAGGAGGACGTCGGTGCCCGCGAGGTTCATGCCGAGGGTGCCCCCTCCGGTGCACGCCGTGTACGCGCCGTAGGTCGAGCCGCCGGTGAAGCCGCCCAGGCGCACGGTGGACGGCTGCGCCCCGTCACCGGCACCTCCCCCGTGCGGTGCGTACCCTGCCGCGGTGGCTGCGTCGGACGTGACGTCACTGATCCGGTCGAGGGCGTCGGGGGACGGGCCCGGGTCTTCGGCAGGCCCGATCGAGCACGAGGCGACGGCCAGCATCGCGAGCGGCACCACCAGCCACCGACTCCTGCCCGGGCTCTTCGACATGACGTCAACCTAGCCCGCGGGAGGCGGCCTCGATGCTGTCGAGGTCCCGGACGGCGAAGCGGTGGTGCTCCCACTCCTCCTCAAGGATCGTGTGCAGGCACGAGAGGGTCGTCTCCGGGTGCTCGGGCGACCACGGGTTCGCGCGCGGCACCGCGAGGTCGTCCGCAGTGACCCCTCCGAGGTGGTCGCGCACCGTCGCGACGCGGTCCGCGCGCGCCTCGAGCACCTCGGCGTACGTCGGCGTGGCGGTCGTGAGCACGGACAGGTCGAGGCCCGACGAGGCGGCGCCCGAGTCCACCAGACCCAGCGGGTGGAACGGCTGCTCGACGCCGAGCACCGCCCGGCGGAGCCACACGTCGGTCGCGAGGACCAGGTGCCGCAGCGTCTGCGCGAACGACCACTCGCCGTCGACCTGCACGTCGGTCGTGCCGTCCGGCATCCCGGCGACGCGCTCCAGCGTCGCCGCCCACGTGCGCTCGAGCGCCGCCCAGGCCGCCCGGAGGCCGTCGGGGTCCCGGGCGTACCGCTGGCTGCGGCCCGGGAACCGGCGGTCGAGCTCCGCCTCGACGAACGGCGTCACGTCGACCCCGTTGACGAGGAGGCCGCCATCGCCGTCGGCGAGCCAGGGTGCGTCGATCTCGAGCCCCCGCACCTCGACGCCGCGCATGACGACACCGGTGAGGTCGGACTCGACGAACCGTGCGCCGCGCAGGACCGCGCCCTCGAACCTCGTGCCGCTCAGGTCTCCGGACCGGGTCGTGGTCTCCACGCCGCCTCCTCGCTCGGGGAGCTCCGGTCTACCGCCGGCCGCCCACATCGACAAGGCCCGCCGCGCTAGCGTGCGTCGTCGTGCGCACGCTGAGCTGGGACGGGTACCGCAACGTCCGCGACCTGGGCGGGCTGCCCACCCCCCTGGCGCCGAGCGGCACGACGCTCCGCGGGCGGGTCGCGCGCGGGCCGCGGCGCGAGTGGCTCACCGCGACCGGGCGCGCCCACGCGCTGCGCTGGGGGGTGCGGACGGTCGTGGACCTGCGCAACGCCGACGAGCACGGTCCCCGGCCGGGCGACCCGGAGGTGGCGGCGCTGGCGTGGGACGGCGTGACGGTGGTGCACGCGCCGACCGAGGAGCTGGGGCACGAGGAGTTCTGGGCCGTGTGCGAGCCGATCCTCGACTCCCCGGAGTACTGGCGGCACAACGTGCGCCTGCTCCCGGCGAACGTCCGCCGCGCGCTGGTCGCGGTCGCCGACGCCGAGCCCGGCGTCCTCGTGCACTGCAGCGCCGGGCGCGACCGCACCGGGATGGTCGTCGCGCTCGTGCTCGCGCACGCCGGCGTCCCGCCCGAGGACGTCGCGACCGACTGGGCGGAGTCGGTGCGCGCGATGGCCGGCGGCGGGCACCGGCCCGAGGACCGGCAGTCGACGTGGGACGCGCAGCAGGTCGAGCGGTTCCTCGCCGAGTCCCTGCCCGTCGTCGAGGACGTCACCGGCGACGTCGCGCGCGTGCTCGACGACGTGGGCCTGGACGACGGGAGCCGCGAGCGGCTGCGCGCGCAGCTGGTCGGCTGACGCACCCGGGCACCGCCGCGGCACGGCCCGGGACGTGGTGCGATCGACCCATGCAGCCCGACCCGAGCACCCCGCACGGCCCGAGCACTCCGCACGGCGTGAGCACTCCGGACGGCCCGACGACCCGCCTCGTCGAGAGCACCGGCGCCCCCGGCCGGACCGTCGCCCTGACGTTCGACGACGGCCCGGACCCCGTGAGCACCCCGGCGCTGCTCGACGTGCTCGCCCGGCACGGTGTCCGTGCGGTGTTCTGCCTGTGGGGCGACCACGTCCGCGAGCACCCCGGGCTGGTCCGCCGGGTCGTCGCCGAGGGGCACGTGCTCGGCAACCACTCGACGCACCACGACGACCTGAGCGCGTGGCACCCGGACCGGGTCCGGGACGACCTGCTCGAGACCGCCGCCGCGATCGAGGCAGCCGCGCCGGGGACGCCCGTCCCGTACTTCCGCGCACCGTTCGGCGCGTGGGGCGCGACCCCCGGCGTGGCCGTCGGGCTCGGGATGCAGCCGCTCGGCTGGAGCCTCGCGGTCGGCGACTGGGACCCGCCGCCGCCCGCCGACGAGCTCCTGCGCCGGCTCGAGGACGGCGTGACCCCCGGTGGCGTCGTGCTGCTGCACGACGGCGGCGGGGACCGCAGCGCGACCGTCGAGGCGGTGGACCGCCTGGTCCCGCGGCTGCTGGGCCGCGGGTGGACCTTCACGCTGCCCGCGCGGCGGGGCTGACCTCGCCCGCTCTCTCGGGTCCGCTCGCTCGGGTCCGCTCGCCCGGTCCGCTCGCTCGGTCCGCTCAGTCGGTCCGCTCGCCCGGTCCGCTCGCTCGGTCCGCTCGGTCGGGTCCGCTCAGTCGGTCGGCTCGACGGCCGACGGGTCCTCCACGAGCTCGCCGGGCACCGGCGCGCCGCCGTCCTCGGCGGACCCGGCGTCCTCGTCCGGCGCGTCGCCCGAGCCCTCGGTCCCGGCGCCACCCTCCAGCACCTCGGGGGTGACCTCCTGCTCGAGGGTCGGGTATCCGTAGCCGCCGTCCTGCTCGCCGGTGCCCGGGTCCTGCGGTGCGTCGCTCATGGTCGTCCTCCCTGCCGTGCCCGGACCGTCGCGGACCAGGTCGTTCCCATCGTCGGCGCCCGCGCCGTGCTGTGCCATCCGGACGGCGGGCGGGCCGTGGGAGGTGCGCCGGGCACGTGCCGGAGACAGCTGCTGGTGATGGGCTCCGCCGCACGCGCCGCACGCCCCGCTTCCCTCACCCGCCGCCCGGCACCACGAGCCCCGACTCGTACGCGAGCACCACGAGCTGCCCCCGGTCGCGCGCGTGCAGCTTCGTCATCGCGCGGTTGACGTGCGTCTTCGCGGTCAGCGGGCTGATGACCATGCGGGCCGCGACCTCGTCGTTCGACAGCCCGTGCGCGACGAGCGCGACGGCCTCCCGCTCCCGGTCGGTCAGCGAGGTCAGCGCCGACGCCCCTGCGGAGGTCCGGCCGGGCGCCGGCCCGTGCACGTACCGGTCGATCAGCCGGCGCGTGATGGCCGGGGCCAGCAGGGCGTCGCCGCGGGCCGCGACACGGACCGCGTGCAGCAGGTCCTCGGGGACGACGTCCTTGACGAGGAACCCGGCGGCCCCGGCGCGCAGCGCGTCGAGCACGTACTCGTCGAACCCGTAGCTCGTGAGGATCACGACGTGCACGCCCGCGAGCGCCGGGTCCGCCGCGATGCGCCGGGTCGCCTCGATCCCGTCGACCCCCGGCATCTGGATGTCGACGAGCGCGACGTCCGGGAGGTGCTCGCGGGCCAGGGCCACCGCCTGCGCACCGTCACCCGCCTCGGCGACGACCTCGAGGTCGTCCTCCAGGTCGAGCAGCGCGCGGAAGGCGCTGCGCAGGAGCGGCTGGTCGTCGACGAGCAGGACGCGGATCACGGCGCGGCGCCCGATCACGGCGCGTCCACGGGCAGCTCGACCCGCACCCGGAAGCCGCCCTCGGTGCGCGGCAGCGCGCGCAGCCGGCCACCGAGCGCACCGACCCGCTCCTGCATCCCGAGCAGCCCGACGCCCGGCACCGGGGCGGCGCCGGGGTGCGCCCGGCCGTCGTCGTCGACCTGGATCGCGACCCGGTCGGGGCGGAGCTCGAGCAGCACCGTCGCCGTCGTCGCACCCGCGTGCCGCGCGACGTTCGTGAGCGACTCCTGGACGACCCGGTAGGCGGTCCGGCCGACCGCCGCGGGGACGTGGCGCCCGTCGCCGTCGATCGTCAGCGTCGCGTCGAGCCCGATGCCGCGGGCCCGGTCGACGAGCTCGGCGACGTGGTCGAGGCCGCGCGGCGGGGCGGTGTCGTCGTCGCGCAGGGCCGACAGGGTCGCGCGGAGCTCGCGGGACGCCTCGCGGCCCGCCTGCTGGATCGCGAGGAGCGCGTCCGGCACCTCCTCGCCGCGCCGCCGGGCGACGTGCACCGCGACGTCGGCCTGCACCGTGACGATCGCGATCTGGTGCGTGAGCGAGTCGTGCAGCTCGCGCGCGATCCGGACCCGCTCCTCGTCGGCCCGGCGCCGCGCGACCTCCTCACGGGTGCGCTCGGCGTCGTCCGCGCGGCGCTCGGCCTGGCGCAGCGCCTCCCCCGCGGCGGCGGCCGCGACGAGCCACGCGAGCTCCAGGGCGTCCCGTCCCTGGGCGAGCGCCGCACTTAGGTCGTCCCCGGACAGGAGCCCGACGAGCGGCAGCGCCGCGAGCATGCCGACGCTCGCGGCCACCGTCACGGCGCGGTGCCCGGCCCGCACGGCGGCGTACACCGCGAACAGGAACGCGACCGCGGGCACGTCGTAGCCGGCGGCCTGGTACCCGACGGCGCACAGCCCCGTGAGCACGAGGACCACGACCGGGGCACGGCGGCCGCCCGCGAGCGCGAGCCCGCCCGCGGCGAGCAGCACGGCGCCGAGCACGCCGAGGCCGCCGCCCGGTTGCTCCCCCGACAGCCCTGTGACGACGAGCGCCGCGGCCACGCCGACCGCGACGACCCCGTCACGGACGCGCGGCGGGACGCCGAACGGTCCTGCGCTCATGCGGGCACCGTAGCCCCGCGGCTGCGGCGGGCGGGACCCTCCCCGGGTGGAGGGCCGGCTGCTGCGGACGCGGTAGCCGGGCGCCTCCTGCTGCGCCCGCGGCAGGGCGGTACGGCGGGGACGGCAGCCCGGAGTGCCTGCCGCTGCACGACGACGCGCCGTGCTCGCCGGGCGGACGCTGGCGTCGACCCCGGGAACCGGGGCGCACCGAGCGCACGAAGGAGAGCGACATGAGCACACGCACACCGAGGACGCCGGCCGGGCACACCCTGACCGTGGCCGCCGCCTCGACCACCGCGGTCCTCACCGGGTGGGCGCTCGCCGCACCGGCATCGGCGCACGCCGTGGCCGCCTCGACCCCCGTGTACGGCATGACCTCCGGGCGGCTGGCGTCGACGAGCGTGGCGGTCCTCGCGCTGGTCGCCACGGTCGTCGGCGGGCTCGCCCTCGCCCGTGCCCGGCGGAGCGGCGCCCCGGGCTCCGCACCCCGCGGGCGGGGCGGCGT
>NZ_JBFTER010000083.1:0-22731 GCF_047229345.1 Cellulomonas jepli
CTTCTTGGGCACAGCGACATCCTTCCAGCGGGACCTCGTCCCACAGATGGAGTGTCAACCAGCCCTGCAGCAGTCCCGCTCGAGGTGTCCGGGGCGTCCATCTGAACTCGTCTCGCTCGGTGGGTGTGTGCGGACGTCCCATCGGCGTTGTCGGCGCTCACTAAAGACCTCCGCTCGGACGCCGCTTGTCTCGGCGTTGTACTGGGGCTGGCGCCGGTCTGTGCGGCTGCAGCATGAGCGTTTGTGTCTCGGACTTCCGAGCGGCGGGTCGGCGGCTGCCAGCAGTCGTCGGGCGAGGCTCTCGGCGAGATGCTCGGGTACACGACGGTGAAACCGGTGGTGCTCGTTGGTGTCTGACGGTCCGCCGCATCTGGCTCTGGCCCCGCGCGAAGGTCAGACGCCTTCGATCGTCTTTTCGTGCCAAAGGGGCGGATCCGTACCGTTCGACCGTTTCGTCCGTGTCCGAATGTCTCGGCACCTTCAATCTCGGATTCGGACATAAGGGTCTTTGGTGATACATGGTTGTGAGGCGGCGGATGAAGTGGGGGCACGAAGTGGACGGGTGCTTCCGTCGCGCGAATGCACGCCCGTACGCTGGCGCCGACCGCGAGTCGCGGCGACATCTTTGGGGGGCTACACGATCGTGATCAAAACAACAACAACTCGACGGCGTCTCAGCGCGACCATCATCGGCATCGCGGCCGGCGCCTCGCTGATCGCGCCCGGCTGGGGCATCGCTGGCGCAGAGACCGCCAACGCCGCGGTCGGTCAGACGTTTGTCTATACGGGTGCGCCGCAGCTGTACGTCGTCCCCGAAGGTGTCACCTCGATCGACGTCACCCTCCGCGGCGGGCAGGGCGGATCAGCCGGAGCCGGCAAGGGCGGTGGAGCGGCTGTCGTCGATGCCACGATCGCTGTCACTCCGGGGGAGAGCCTCCAGATCAACGTCGGCGGCTCGGGTGACACCGGGGGTTGGAACGGCGGTGGCCGCGGGGTCAGCTACGGCGGCGGCGCATCTGACGTTCGCCGTCCGGCATTCAGTACATCGGCATCGTGTGCTTTCGACCTGAACTGCGCGGCCGACAAGCGCGTCGTGGTCGCCGGTGGTGGCGGAGGTGGCTCCTCCTTCACCTGGGCCGCCGTGTCTTACGACGTTGACGGCGGCGACGCAGGCGCCGTTGCTGGTGAGGGCACGTTCGTGAACTGGACCGACGGCACTACCGGCGACTTCACCCACGGTGGGCTCGGAGGCTCGAGCAGCGCAGGCGGTGCCCCCGGAAACGGCACAGGCTCCTCGCAAGGACCGTCCGGTGGGGGATTCGGGTTCGGCGGTGAAAGCGGCTACGGCCAGGGCGGTATCGCGGGCGGTGGCGGTGGCGGCGGCTACTACGGCGGGGGCGCCGGCGGTCAGAGCTCCAACCCGTCCTCGGCGCCGAACGGCCTCGCCGCAGGTGGGGCCGGTTCTTCATGGGCCGCTGGCGACGGTGTGACTGCTGGTGCGGTCGCCGGAGGTCACCTCGGTGACGGCTCGGTCACTGTCTCGGTGCCGTCGGCCATCGGGAACGCGGCCGTGGGTTACACGGGCGCTGCCCAGACCTACACGGTCCCCGCAGATGTCGACCAGCTGTACGCGAAGTTGTACGGAGGCGCAGGGGGCGCCTCCGGTGACACTGTGTGGGGACGCCTGCCGGTCGCCCCGGGGCAGACGCTTCAGCTCAACATCGGAGGCCGGGGCACGAGCACCGTCGACTCGAACGGGGTGTTCGTCGGCGGATGGAACGGCGGCGGGGACGCCACACCGGGCTGGGCTGGTTCCGGCTCCAGCGGCGGTGGCGCGAGCGACATCCGCATGTGCGCCAGCGCACAGGCGACCGGTTGCGGACTTGCCGATCGCGTCATGGTTGCCGGCGGCGGTGGCGGGCACTACGTCCCTGCGTGGGGCCTGTACGGAGGCAATGGCGGCGGAGCCGCGAACGGCGACGGCGCCAACGCCAACAACCCCGGCCACCACAGTTTCCCGGCGCAGGGCGGAACCACGACCGCCGGCGGACTGGGATCCGCAGGCGGTGCGATCCCGACCCCGGCTTTCGATGGCACCTTCGGTGAGGGTGGCGACGGGGTCGCCGGAGCCGGCGGTGGTGGTGGCTACTACGGCGGTGGCGGCGCCGAGGGAGCCGGTGCAGCCGGCGGTTCCTCCTACGCGTCGGTTACCGGCGCGGGAGGGCCCTCAGTGCTGGGAGCGCCCGCGTCCGCATTCCGTCACGCGGGCGGCGGCGGAGACGGGTTCGGCCTGGCGGTCCTCGTCGGAATGCCGGAAGCCGAGACCGGGACAGCGACCGTGACGTCGTACGCTGACGCATCCGTCGCCGGTCAGGTGAACCCGCGCTACCTCGCAACAACACCCACCGTCTTCTATGGCACGAACGCGACCGACGTCGCCGCGAACACCTCCGCCAGCACAGCGATCACCGCAGCTGGAGGTGCCTCCACGATCGCTGGGACCGGGATGCAGGCCGTCGAAGGCCAGATTTCCGGGCTGTCAGCCGGCACCTGGTACTACACGGTGTGCTCGCAGAGCGTCGCCGGATACGCGTGCGGTGAAGTCGGGTCGTTCGTGGTTCCCGAGCTTGGGTCGCCACTGTGGGTGGACCAGGACGCGTCCGCAGCATTCGAGGTCGGTACGCCCATCACGCCTTACACCTTCCTGGCGACTGGTGACCCCAGCATCACTTACACCGTGAACGGCACCCTCCCTGCTGGGCTGACTCTCGACTCGACGACTGGTGTGCTGTCCGGCACCCCGACCGTCGTGGGTAGCTTCGCGTTCACCGTGACAGCCACTAATGCGTCAGGTTCCGCTATGAGTGTGAGCAACACTGTGGTGATTGAGCCGGCTGCGCCTGCCATCGTCACCATCTCGGTACCTGCGGCGACCCTCGGTGAGCCCTATTCCGAGACCATCCAGGTCACCGGCACAGGACCGTTCACCTTCGCGGTCACGGACGGAGCACTGCCCGAGGGGCTGGTGCTGGACGAAGAGACCGGTGAGATCAGCGGAACGCCGACCGCACTCGGCACCGCGACGTTCGTCATCGAGGTCGCTGGCCCGGGAGGCACGGCAACCCGCGCCTTGACCCTCGAGGTCCAGGCGACGCCGCCGGCGATCACCACATCCGAGCTTCCGACTGCCTCGCTAGGTGGCCGGTACGACCAGGTGGTGACGGCGTCGGGGACCGGACCCTTCACGTTCGCCGTGAGCTCCGGCTCCCTGCCCTCCGGGCTGACCCTGGACGCGCAGACCGGTGCCATCACAGGGACGCCCACCACCGCCGGGTCGTCGACGTTCACCATCGAAGTGACCGGCCCCGGAGGAACGGTCACCCGTTCCTTCACGATCGTCATCTCGGCCGCTGAAGCAGCACCAACGGCCGAGCCGTCTCCCGCGACGTCGACTGCCACGTCATCGCCGACAGTTGCGGCCAGACTGGCCGTCACCGGCGGCAACGCGCTGCCTCTCGCTGCGGTCAGCGCAGCGCTGATCGGCCTGGGCCTCGGGGCCGTCCGTGCGCGACGCACGCGACGCCTGAACTGAATACCGCGCACTCGCCCGGGGCCGTCACCGCACGGCCCCGGGCGACCGGGGGTTCAAGCTTGAGAGCGCGCCACGGCACGGCGGCGGCCTAGGCGGGGCCGGTTCGTGGCAACGGGGATCTCCGAGGACTTCCAGCGGCGTGACACGCGGACTCGACGGCGGAGGTCGTCAAGGGCGCCTCGGCGGCACATCGCCGCGCCGCCGACGCGAGGAGCTCGCCACCTGACCTGGCGGTTCCCACTCTCATCTTCGCCGACTATCGCGACGTCGGCCTGCCGAAGGGCGCGGAGGCACGGGCGCAGGGATGCCGCTGCACGTAGCGGCTCGACGGCCACCTGCGCCCGCAGGTGTCGGCGATTCTGGTCACCGCCGCGGGTCACCGGTAAATGTGCGACTCGGGCGCCGAGCCGCCGGCAGCTCCCAAGCTGGGCGCTTCGCGCAAGCGTCGGGGGCAGCGGTGATCAAACCGCTGCCCCCGACGATGCCGCTAGATCAGAGCGGCGCTCAGAGCTCGGTCGTCTGCGTCGGGCGAAGCGCCGTCGTGCCAGTCGAGATCCCGCTCACCGAGGGCGTCGCCGACGACGCGCCGACCTCCTGGCGGATGACGCCGCTGTGACGCTCCGCAGAGGCGAGGTACTGCTCCCAGCGGCTCTGCATCGGGCGGATGAGCCCGCCGCCGACACCGACGACGAGGATTCCACCGATCGTCGCGAGGATGAAGATGAGGACCGACTGCGTGACCTCGACCGCGATCTCGACCTGGTTGAGCGCGGCGATGATGCCCAGCCCGATGATGAAAGCGGAGGCGATGTTGGCGAGCGTCTTGCCGTAGGACAGGCCACCGAGCGTGTTGACGATCAGCTCACGCACGCCAGCAGCGATCGCAGAAGCGACAACGACGATGATGATCGCGACGAACGCCTTGGGCAGGAACGCGATGACACCCTGCAGGAGCTCACTGATCGGGTTGGGGCCGAACACGCCGAACGCCATCTGCAGCACGAAGAGCACCAGGGCGTAGTAGACGATCTTGCTCACGATGTCGGAGGCGTCGTACTTGCTGTGGGCGAGCGCCTTCTTCACGCCACCGCGCTCGACAGCCCGGTCGAAGCCGACGCGCTCGAGCACCTTGTCGATCGCCTTCCCGATGAGCTTGGCGACGAAGATGCCGATGATGAGGATCAGCAGGAAGCCGATCAACTTGGGGACGAAGAGGGCGACGGAGCTGAGGGCTTCCCTGATCTCTACGGGCATGGTTCTCCTCGCGTGGTCGAGTTGTGGCTCACCACGTACATGGGGGGGGTTGACGAACGCGCTGATCCTGGGGTAGTCGGCTCAGCTCCGCAACCGGAAGCGCGCGGCGCACGTGACGACAGGCGCGCGGCCTAACGAGGAGGCTGCCGCGCTGGCGCGTTCCCGCGCACGAGTACGACGAGCACACGTCAGGCGCACCTGAAGGTAGTGAGAAGCACTCAAAGGTGGGCACAGGTTGCGAGTCCGATACCTCCCGCTTCTCATGGAGACAGGTGCCCTACCACGAAGACGGGCGCCAGGGAAGGACACGCAACGTACTCGTTGCGTGTCGCCGCGCTGAGAACGGAGCCCACCATGCTCACGAAGGACCAGATCGACACCCTCACGGACGCGACCGCGGTCGACATCAACGGCGACAAGGTCGGCAAGGTCGGCCAGGTGTACCTGGACGACGCCACCGGTCAGCCGGACTGGGTCAGCGTGCACACCGGGCTGTTCGGCACGTCCGAGTCGCTCGTCCCACTGCAGTCGGCGAGCGTTGAGGGTGACGTCCTGCGCCTGGCGTACACGAAGGACCACGTGAAGGACGCCCCGAACGTCGACGCCGACCGCCACCTGTCGGAGGACGACGAGGCCCGCCTGTTCGACCACTACGGGCTCACCTCGAACGCCGACTACGCAGGAACGGACACCTACGCTGCCGGCACCGGCACCTATGCAGAGGGCACTGTGACTGACACCGACGCGGCGCGCGACAGCGCGATGACGCGCTCGGAGGAGCAGCTGCACGTTGGCACTGAGCGGCGCGAGGCCGGGCGTGCCCGGCTGCGAAAGTACGTCGTCACCGAGGAGCAGACGGTGACGGTCCCGGTCAGCCACGAAGAGGTGCGCGTCGTGCATGAGCCGATTACCGACGCCAACATCGATGACGCCCTGTCCGGGCCGGACCTGACCGAGGCTGAGCACGAGGTCGTCCTGACCGAGGAGCGCCCGGTCGTGGCGAAGGAGACCGTGCCGGTCGAGCGCATCAAGCTCGAGACCGAGACGGTCACCGAGCAGGCCACCGTCACCGAAGACGTGCGCAAGGAGCGCATTGACACCGAGGGCGTCGACGACGACCGGCTCTGACGTTCACCGGGGGTAGCGCGGGGTGGCAAGCCGACGGCTTGCCACCCCGCTGCCCTGAACTTAGGTCGGTGAAGCACGGGGTCGCCGACGCGTGGGACGACCTGCCGTACTTCAGGCTGTGGTGGCGCTGAACCCACCTGAGGCGTCAGGCCCAATGCGCCACGTCCGCACGTCTTTGCCGCTGCCGTCCGCGCTCTTCTCGTGCAGGCGGACCGAGTCGCCGTTCTCTGCGGCCTCCCCGCGCAGGACGTGCCGACCGGTGGCACCTTCGACGGTCACTTCGACGCGTCCAGTCAGGTGTTCGAGGCGTTCCGGGATCCGGCCATCAACATCCACCACGGCGTACGGCACGCCCGAGATGACGGCGGTTGGAGCGGCGAAGGTCATGAGCGGTTCCTCCAAGTTAGCGCGGCTGTCCCAGGATGCGGCGTTCGTGCGCCCTTGGGAAGACCCGCCAGTGCCGAGCCCGTGCGGCGCGTTCGCGCGTTCGCGCGTTTCACTGCGACACCCGTGAACGTTGCGCAGCCCGTCCGTCTCGCCCTCTATGCCTGACCCTGCTTCACGGGTCGGCGCGTCGACGGCTTACTTGTCAGCTTCGATGGACGCTTCGATGTTCGTCACCATCTGGTCCCACAGCTCGAGCGGGTCACCGCCGGCGGCGATGCGCGCCTCGGTCTCACCCCAGTACAACCAGACCAAGCTCATCTGCGGGATCGCGGGCATCGGCGCGCCGGTAGCGCCAGCTTCGGCGAAGCCAGTGGTAGCGGGGTCGTCGGTGATCTGGTCGAGCGCAGTGTTCAGCGCCGGCGCACGGCCGGTCTCCCGGTACAGGGCAAGCTGCGCGTCCGGCGTAGCGAGGAAGTCCGTGACGAAGTCCTCCGCCGCGGCGCGGTGCAGCGACAAGTTGTTGACGAACGCCCCCTGCACGCCCACGAAGGGCTGCGCAGGGAGGTTACCCGCGGCCGGGATCGGCAGGACGCTGATGTCCAAGCCCGCGTCCGTGAACTCTGCGGTGTTCCACGGGCCGGTGATGATGTACGGCGACTCCCCGGCAAGGAACGCGGCCTTGGCAACGTCTCCCGTCACGCCAGGGTCCAGGACGCCTCGGTCGGCAAGGCTCGCAACGTACGTGGCGAACGCTCGTCCCTGCTCCCCGCCGAGCGCGAGCTCGTCGGTGTAGGAGCCGGCGGCGTCCGCGCGGAAGGCCGGGGCACCGAACGACGTCTGAAGGGGGTAGAGGTGGTACGGGTCTCCGCCTTCACCCTGCTGCACCAGAACGGGATACAGCGCCGTGCCAGCCTGGACAAGGGAGATGCCCTGGGCGACAAGTTCGTCGAACGTCGCAGGCGTCGTCGACACTAGGGCGTTGTTGCGCACAAGCGCGACGTTCTCGATGGACAGCGGTGTCCCGTACGTGTCCCCGTCGTAGGTCATCGCCTCGATCGCGACCGGCGCGAAAGCGCCGGGATCGTCGTTCTGCACAGGTGCAACGACACCCTGCGTCACCAGTTCGCCGAGCCAGTCGTGTGCACCGATGAGCACGTCCGGCGCGTCGTTCTGATCGACCGCGCGAACGTAGTCGTCGCGCATCTCTTCGCTCGTGCGTGCGACCACGCTGACGGCCACACCGGAGTCACTCGAGAACTGGCCGGCGAGGTCCTTCATCGCGTCGGCGCGCGCCTCGTCGACCCACACCTCGAGCGCGGCCGGCGCCGCCGTGCCGGTGTCGCCAGCCTGAGCGCCGGAGTCGGAGCTCGAGCAAGCGGGAAGCAGCGCCGCAAACGCCAATGGCGCGACGAGGTAAACAGTGCGGCGGTGCATGGTGCGGCTCCTGACGTGCGGCTCGATCGAGGCTTCGCCTCATCCATCGGACATCGCGAAGATCAGCACACAAAGACAGCGGGTGATTCACGCACGGCGACGCTTGCTTCGAGCACGCGCGGGAGCTGTGCCGACGAGCGTCGCGGTTCGCCGTACGGGCGCCGCACGCCGCACCGACCCTCTGCAGCGTGCGACACAGACCGGCAGGCCCGATGTCTCCGTTCTGACCTCGGGCGGATCGCCGCTTGAGCATCCGAACGGTAAGTCGTCGCATGTGGGCCGACGTGCGACCCTGGTGCTCTAGACGTTCCGCGACGAAGCGGTCGAGCTCATCGCTGCTGCGCAGCGAGGCTGCACCGCCTCTTGGGGGTCAGGGATGCGTGAGGTTTCGCCCTACCTGCACAGTCTCGCTGTGCAGGCTGCCGCTACGTTCGGCTCGCTCACTCACGCGAGCATCATGGTCCAGCACGAGCCAACCGTTCTGCTTGCAGCGAGCAGCAACGAAGGAGCCGCGCGCTGTGATCGCGTCGAGGCCAACACCGGAACCGGGCCCTGCCTCGAGGCGATGCTCGAGCAGCGCGTAGTCCACGTTCCCCGCATCGACGAAGGGAACGACTGGGCGGCGTGGCGCGAACAAGCGACCCATGAGGGCTACGTGTCGGCGATCGCGTTCCCCGCGTACGTCGCACCCGGTCTGCGAGTCGCACTCAATCTGTACTCGATCGTGGCAGATGCATGGAGCTCCGACGCGTTACGCGAAGCCGCCGACCTCGCCCGGCGCGTCGCTGGAACCGTGCACACCAGGCTCAAGCTGGCGGGGGAGCAGGCGACACCTGACACGCGCTCAGCAGGCGAGCTGATTGACGAGGCCGTCGGCGCCATCATCGTGTGCAACGCCTGCACGGTCCAGGAGGCGCTGGAGGCGATTCGTCGCACGAGCGCGGCCCGCGGCGTGGAGATGCACGAAGCCGCACGTGCAATCCTGTGGACCTTGACCGGGAACGGCAGGGCCGCCTACGTGCCACCCCGTTCCTGAGCGAGCCCACGCACACGTCGGACCGTCCCTCGATCCCCCATGCGGGACGCACACGCAGGCGTGGCAACTACGTCGCTCGACGCCGAGATGCGGTCAACGGCACTCAGACGAGGGGATGACGGCTCCGCCACGTCATCAAGTCGCCTGGGCTCGGCCGGCCCAGAAGGTAGCCCGTCGCGGCATTCGCTCCAACGGCTCTGACCGCATCGAGCTGGGCTGGCGTCTCGATTCCCTCCGCGATGACCTGCGCACCCAGGGCGTGAGCGAGACTGACGATACCGGTCAACAACGCATCGCCCGTACGCGTACCGATTGCAGCGACGAAGGACCGGTCGATCTTGACGACATCAACCGGAGAGCGGGCGAGGCGCGCAAGCGAGCTGAAGCCGGTACCAAAGTCATCGATGGCCACCGCGATCCCGAGCTCGCGGATGGCTGCCAAGTTCCCCACAAGTCGACCGTCTTCGACCGTCGACTCTGTAACCTCGATGCCGAATCGCTCCGGGGGGACGTGAACCGCAGCCAGTTCGGCCTCGAGGAAGCTGGCGAGCCCCGGTGCAACGAGCTGGCGTGGAGAAACGTTGACCCAAACGCGGACGCCTTCGACGCCCGTCCACGCTGCCGCTTGGCGCGCAGCGGCGCTGATGACGGCTTCTCCGATCATCAATATGAGTCCGGACTCTTCAGCGATGGGGATGAACTCAAGCGGTGGGATCGTGCCCCGTTCGGGGTGCTGCCAGCGCGCCAGCGCTTCGACGTGGACAACCCGCTGGGATTGAAGGTCGAAAGCGGGCTGGAAGTGCAGCTCGAGTTGGTCACCGACGGCGAGAGCTCGCCGGAGATCTCGTTGCGTGTTGTGTCGAAGAACGGTCTGGCGATGGAGTGTCTCGTTGAACCAGCCGAAGCCGTCGCGCCCCGTCTCCTTGACGCGATGGAGGGCGACGTCCGCGTCCCGCAGCAGCGTGTCGATCTGTCGGACGTCTTCGGTGCGTGCGATGCCGATGCTGATGGTCATGGTGACTTGCGCCGAACAGGTGTCGATGTGGTGCAGGCTGCTCGCCACCATGTCCCGCGCGAGCTCTTCGGCGCTCTCGGGCGTGCAGTCGGACAACAGGACGACGAACTCGTCCCCGCCGAAACGTCCGATCATCCCGTTCGCCGGTATGAGCGCACGAAGGCGCTGGCCTACCGCGGCGAGGACGTCGTCCCCGACGGTATGGCCATGCGTGTCGTTGACGAGCTTGAACTGATCGAGGTCGACGAAAAGAAGCGTCATCGACGTGCAGACGTCGCGGTTGAGGAGGTCCTCGACCTCGCGCAGGAGCCCCCATCGATTCAGCAGGCCCGTGACAGAGTCGTGCGTGGCCTGGTGAGTCGCTTCCCGCTGCGCCGCTTCCGCGGCTGTGCGTGCGTCTTGTTCGCTCGTAAGAAGCCTTTCGCGCTCCATCTCTGCGGCGTAGCGATCGCTCACGTCGCGGAAATAGACGCCCATGCCTTCCTCGGACAACGGAAACGCGCGGACTTCGCACCGCAAGTCGGACCCCTCGTAATATCCTTCGAACTGGACAGGCTCATGTGATCGCATGAGCGTCCGATACTGTTCCTCGAAGACGGTTCCGACCACTGACGGGAACGCCTCCCACAGATTCGTTCCGACTGCTTCCCCGCGTTGCAGGCGCAGCAGTCGTTCGGCATGCTGGTTCAGATAGGTAACTGTCCAGTCTCGGTCCACGGCAAGGTACGCGTCTGTCATCGATTCAAGGGTGTCCACGACGGTGGCGGCATCGCGCTGCATGTGTCCGGCACGTTCGACGACTTCAATGTACGGAGTCAGGTCGCGGAATAGGACGATTGCACTTCCCTCGCCGACGATGGCCGTGGACAGGTCCACGACGAATGTCGACCCGTCCACCCGACGGGCTCTCAGCTCGCCGCTGAAGTAGCCCTCGCTGTTCCGTAAGGTGACGGCGCCCTCCCACCGCTCGTCGGTCGGGTCGATGACTCCAGCGCGCCCGACGCGACGCAAGTCGTCCTCGTCGCGCCCGAGCATCCGGCACGCCGCCGGATTCGCCGAAAGGATCGCGCCAGCAGGATCAGTGAACAAAATCCCGTCAGAGCTGCGTTCGAAGAGGACGCTATACGCGTCATCTCGCATGCGCCACGGCGCGGAAGTAACGCCGATGCCCTCGGCGGTGTGCTTGTGCGCCGGGAGACGTTCTGCTCCGGCGTTCGAACTGGACACGTCGACCCCCCAGTCATGACGTCCCTGAAGACGCTCCCGAGCGTACGGCGCGAATCGGCTACACGCGTTCCCTGCGCTGAGCTGCCCTGCCCCCACACGGACTGGGTGGCCCCTGAGCGAGCGCCGAGGCAACCTGACACGGCTGTGCGAGGCCCTGCCGCGGCGGGGGGACCCCGCAGCAGGGCCTCACGATCAGCATCAAGGAGGGCGATGAGCGCCGCAGGCGCCATTCGGGTGAAACCCCGGATATCTCGACTGCGCCGCGGACCCAACCGCGTGCTCACCATCACCGCAGCCGGCGTCGCAGGCATGTTCATGCGGAGCGGCCCGTCGCACGGGGCGACGGGCCGCTCGGGTCCTGGGGGCGTGCGGCGGTCAGCTGGTCGGCGGGACCGGCCCGTAGACCGGCTGGACCTCCGCCATCTCGATGTCCGCGGTCGCCTGGATGAGCGCGAGGAGCTCCGGGTCGGCGCCCGGCGAGAACTCCTCGAACCGCTCCTCCGCGATCGTCATCGGCACGCCCGCGGGGGCCTGCTCGGTCGCGTCGAGCTCGGTGCCGTCGTTCGAGGGCGACATGCCCCGGAAGATCTTCCCGGCCTCCGACTGGTTGGTCAGGTCGAACGAGTACTGCTTGCTCTGCAGCCCGAGGTCGAGGAGCTTCTTGACCTCGGGAAACTGCTCGGCGTTGGTCTTCGGGATCGGCAGCGTCTTCTTCCAGTCGACGCCGAGGGTCTCGAGGGCCTTCGCGTACGCGTTCTCGTGGGCCTGGTCGCGGACGATCAGGTAGGAGATCGTCGAGCGGGCCGTCTTGTTGTCCGTCATCTCGTAGATGCGGCACTTCTGCAGCCGGCCGGTCGACTCGAGCATGAGGTTGTAGAGCAGGTCGAGCACGAGGTTGCCCGAGTTGTAGACGTAGCTGCCGCTCCACGGGTTGCCTGCGGCGTCGACGGGCAGCGCGCCCTGGGCGGCCACGAGGTAGTGGTGGATGTTGCTCTGGTGCGTCGCCATCTCGAGCGGCGTCTTCCCGCCGGCACCCGGCTGGTCGAGCGGGTCCGTCTTCTTGCCCTGGTAGCGCGGGGACCCGTCGAGCAGCCGCGAGATCGTCGTGCCGATCAGCTCGACGTGGCTGATCTCCTCGGTGCCGATGCCCTGGAGCAGGTCCTTGTACGGCTTCCCGGCCGGGCCGCGGAAGTTGATGCTCTGGAAGAGGTACTGCATCATCGTGCGCATCTCGCCGAACTGGCCGCCCAGCCCCTCCTGGAGCGCGTTGGCGGCGGCGGGGTCCGGCTCGTCCGGGATGATCTCGTTGATCAGGCGCTGAACGTGCAGGTACATGCGCTGTCCTCTGTCCGAGGCGGTGCGGCCACGCGTCTGGACCACCCTGGCGACGCTAAAGCCGTGTCCGCAGCGTCGCCACCGGGCCACGCAGAAAGCGACTGTGTCAACGAGGACGTCCGCAGCTGCAGGGGCGGCGCAGTTCCCAACCCGCTGACTCCGCTGGAGTCGGCTGACTCGACGACCGCGGGTAGCGACGTGGCTCTCGAACTCGGCGCCGAAACGAGACCCTGCCGCTCTAGTGGGGCAGGAGCGGCAGGGCCTCTTCATCAGCATCGGCCACGAGGTGCGTCATGGCACGACACTCGCGGGTGAAAACGAGCGATCGCAGGGTCGCCCTGATCGGCACGGCCTTGATGTCGCAGAGGTCACGTCGCGTGGTGGGTGGCATCAGGCGCCACGTCAGCGATGAGGTCCGCTTGCCATAGATCGGGTCCGAACACTTCGTACTGGATGGCGCGTGGGGGCACGCCTCGTTCGAGGAGCTCGTTGCGCACGGCCTTCATGAAGGGCAGCGGACCGCACAGGTAGTAGCCGGCTCCGTCGGGCAGCGTGACGTCAGCGAGGTCGAGGAGCCCGGTGTGCACTCCATCGACGGCCAGCGCGCTGTGCTCCGAGTTCTCGTACCAGACATGGATTGTGGCGTTTGGTAGGTGGCGGAGGTCGTCCAGCACCTGGTAGCGAAGTGCGAAGGTCTCCTCTGCCGCGTCGGCGTGCAGCACGTGGACTTCGAGGTGAGATCCTGCGGCGACGAGGTGGGAGAGCATGCCTGCCATAGGGGTGATGCCGATGCCTGCGCTGATGAACACGAGTGGGCGCCCGGAGTCGTCCATGACGACGTCACCGAAGGGGACCGATAACGTCAGCAGGTCGCCGACGTGCACGCTGCGGCACAAGTAGGTGGAGACCTCGCCGTCGGGGTGACCCGCTCGGTGCACGCGCCGCACCGAGAACTGACGGTGTTCTCCGTCGTCCGCTCGCGTCAGGCTGTACTGGCGGGGTTGGTGCACCCCATCCGGCATCGGGACCTTCACGGTCACGTACTGTCCGGGCAGGGACGTGCGCACCGATCGTCGGTCGATCCGCTGCACCCGGAACGTCACGACGTCGGCGGTCTCCTGGATGCGTTGGACGACTTGCCACTGCCGCCACACGGTCTCGGGTCGCACACCTCGCGCGCTGTACAGGCCCCGTTCCTGGTTGATCAGCGCGTATGCCATGAGCCAGTACACCTCGTCCCAGGCGGCAGCGACCTCCGCGGTGACCGCGTCCCCGAGGACATCGACGATCGCCCAGAAGAGGTGCTCGTGCACGATCGGGTAGTGGTCGGGCCTGATTCCCAGCGACGCGTGCTTGTGCGCCACGCGAGACATCAGCTGCTCGGGCAGCTCCTCCGGTGTGCGGATCAGCGCTGAAGCGAACGCCGCGACCGATCCGGCGAGCGCGATCTGTTGCGTGCCCTCTGCTTGGTTGCCGCGGTTGAAGAGCCCGTCAAGGAGGTCGGGGCGTGCTGCGAACATGTGCGCGTAGAACCGCCGCGCGATCTCGGGGATGTTCTCGGCGACAAGGGGAAGGGTCGCCGTTACGACGGGGCGTGCACGGTCGGACAGCATGGAGGTTCCTCGCTGACGTTCGTCGTCGACCCGAGCACTGCTTGCGGCGAGCCACTGCCAGGCTAACCACGCCGAGACATCGTTGCGCAGCGACTCTGATCGTCTCCGGACGAACCGCCCAAGATGTCGCCGTGCCCGTACCCTGCGTCGCGTGCCGTCGAGCCGCGCGTCGAGTGAGTGCTTCACCCACTAACCTCCCAGATACGCACAAATCGTCCTAGGAGGGGTATGGAAACGAGTCGTGTGGAGCCGCAACAGCCGTCGTGGGCTGCGGTTGCCAGCAGGTACCGAGTGGAGTTCTTCGACGGAGACACCACCGACACGTGGGTTGCGACAGGGGCCGCCGACGTTGCGGAAGTTCAGTCGTGGGCAACGACGGTCGCGCAGGGCCGCCGCTGCGCACTGAGTGTCGAGCTGCCGCTGAACCGGCCCGGGTCGCTCCTGCTCATCCGCTTGTCCGACAACTAGCCCGGAAAAGGTGGCCGCTCAGTTCGTCAGTCGGTCACGAACGATCGCGCAAGGGCGCCTTCTCGAGGTCCCACTCGCGCGGGACGCCGGTGAGGCCCTGAACCGGTAGGTCCAGGGCCTCACTGGTCGCACGCGGCTTTAGAGATGACGGCCGGAGCGGCGGCGACGGGCGACGGACAGCAACACCGCTCCCGCACCAGTGACGAGCGCTGCCAGCGCCGCCAGGAGCCCGGGCTCCGCACCCGTGCGGGGCAGCGCCGAGGACGCGCCGCCCGGCGCCGGCGCGGTGGGCGCGGGCGCAGGCGGGGTCGCCGGAGCGGGAGCACTCGGCGTGGTCGCGGCGAGGACCTCGAGTGTCACGGTTCCCGTAGTCGTACCTCCCTGTCCGTCGGACAACGTGTACGTGAACGTTACGGTTCCCGCGTACCCGGGCTGGGGCGTGTACACCACGTCATTGCCGACGAGTGTGGCCGTGCCGTGATCGGGCTGCGTGATCGCGACGACGGTGAGCGTGCCCCCGTCCGGGTCGGTGTCGTTCCCGATCAGGACGATCGTGGACGGGGAGTCCCCGGGCACCTGTGACCCGTCCGCCACCGCCACAGGGGCCGCGTTCGCCACGGTGACCGTCACCTTTCCGGTGCGGGTCACGACACCATCGGTCACGTCATACGTGAACGTGACCTCTCCGGAGAAGCCCGCCGGCGGCGTGTAGGTCACGACGCCACCGTCGACGGACACGGTGCCGCGAGGCGTGCCCTGCGCGTCCACCGGGGCAGTGATACTGCCCGGCACGAGCTCCAGCGTGTCACCGTTCGGATCGGTGTCGTTGTCGAGCGGGCTGACGGGCACGGCGGTTCCGTACGGCGTCGCGCCTGAGTCGTCCACGGCGACCGGGTCGGCGTTGGCGACGGCAACGCTGACAGTCGCGGTGTCGGTTCCGCCGTTGCCGTCGCTGACCGTGTAGTCGAACGTGTCTGTTCCGGCGAAGCCGGCGTTCGGGGTGTACCGGATCTGCCCGTTGAGCAGGAGGACGGCTGTGCCGTTGGCGGGCTGCGTGATCAAGCTGACGGTCAGCGTGTCACCGTTGAGGTCCGAGTCGTTGCCGAGGACGTCGACATCGACCGCGGTCCCGGCCGGAGTGCTCACCGTGTCGTCCCCCGCGACAGGGGCGGCGTCGTCGACCGTGACCGTGACGGTCCCGGTGTCGGTGCCGCCGTTGCCGTCCGAGACGGTGTAGTCGATCGTGACGGTTCCGGCGAAGCCGGGCGCGGGAACGTAACGGACCTGCCCGTTGTCGAGGGTCACCGTGCCCTGCGTGTTGCCGTCGGCGTCCACCGGGTCGGTCAGTGACCCCGGCACGATCGTGAGGGTGTCGCCGTTGGGGTCGGTGTCGTTGGCCAGGACGTCGACGCGGATCGGCGTGTCGGTCGAAGTGTGGACGGGCCCGTCCGCAGCTGCGACCGGAGCGGCGTTGTCCACCGTGACGGTGAGGGCGCCGGTGTCAGTGCCGCCGGCACCGTCGGAGACGGTGTAGGTCACGGTGACATCGCCGGCGAACCCGGCTGCCGGGGTGACCGTCAGCGTGCCGTCGTTGTTCACCGTGACCGTGGCGTCGGTGTTTGCGATCGCCCCGATCACCTGCAGCACCTGAGCGGTACCGGGGATATTCGGGTCCGTGTCGCCCGTGAGGACGTCGACTGTGACCGGGGTAGCGGTCGTCGTGAAGGCAGTTTCGTCGTCCGCGACGGGGGCGGCGTTTTCGACGGTGACCGTGACGGTGCCGGTGGCGGTGCCGCCGTTGCCGTCGGAGACGTCGTAGTCGAAGGTGACGGTGCCGGCGAAGCCGGGTGCCGGGACGTAGCGGACCTGACCGTTGTCGAGGGTGACGGTGCCCTGCGTGGTGCCGTCCCCGTCGACCGGGAGAGTCAGGGTCCCCGGGACGAGGGTGAGGGTGTCGCCGTTGGGGTCGGTGTCGTTGGCCAGCACGTCGATGCGGACCGGAGTGTTGGTGCCGGTGGGGACCGGCCCGTCCGGGGCCGCGGCGGGGGAGGCGTTGTCGACGGTGACGGTCAGGGCGCCGGTGTCGGTGCCGCCGGCCCCGTCGGCGACGGTGTAGGTGACGGTGATGTCTCCGGCGAACCCAGCGGCCGGGGTGACGGTCAGGGTTCCGTCGTTGTTGAGGGCCACGCCTGCGCCGCTGTTCGCGATGGCCCCGGTGACCTGCAGCACCTGGGTCGTACCCGGGATGTTGGCGTCCGTGTCGCCGGCCAGGACGTCGACGGTGACGGCAGTGTCCACGGTCGTGAAGGCAGTTTCGTCGTCCGCGACGGGGGCGGCGTTTTCGACGGTGACCGTGACGGTGCCGGTGGCAGTGCCGCCGTTGCCGTCGGAGACGTCGTAGTCGAAGGTGACGGTGCCGGCGAAGCCGGGTGCCGGGACGTAGCGGACCTGACCGTTGTCGAGGGTGACGGTGCCCTGCGTGGTGCCGTCCCCGTCGACCGGGAGAGTCAGGGTCCCCGGGACGATCGTGAGGGTGTCGCCGTTGGGGTCGGTGTCGTTGGCCAGCACGTCGATGCGGACCGGGGTGTCCGTCGGGGTGTCGACCGGTCCGTCGGGTGCGGCCACGGGAGTGGCGTTGTCGACGCTAACGGTCAGGATGCCGGTGGCCGTGCCGCCGGCCCCGTCGGACAGGGTGTAGGTGACGGTGATGTCGCCGGCGAACCCAGCGGCCGGGGTGACGGTCAGGGTCGCGCCGTTGTTCACGACCACGCTGGCGCCGTTGGTCGCGCTGGCCCCGGTGACCTGCAGCAGCTGCGTCGTGCTCGGGATGTTCGGGTCCGTGTCGTTGGCCAGGACGTCGATGTTCGTCGCCGGGGTGTCCGGCAGCGTCCCGGTCGCGTCGGGGTTGGCTACGGGGTCGGCGTTCGCGACGGTGACGGTGACGGTGGCCGTGTCGGTCAGGGCCCCGTCGGTGACGGTGTAGTCGAAGGTGTCCGTGCCGGCGAACCCCGTCGCGGGCGTGTACTGCAGCTGGCCACTGGGCAGCGGCACCACGGACCCGTTCACGGGCGGGGTGAACGACGCGACGCTGAGCGTGTCGCCGTTGGGGTCGGTGTCGTCGCCCAGGACGTCGATGCCCACCGCGGTGTTCGTCGGCGTCGAGGCAGTGTCGTCGACCGCGACAGGGGCGCCGTTCACCGTAATCTGGACGGTGGTCGGGGCGCTGGTCGCACCGAGGGAGTCGGTCGCCGTGTAGGTGAAGGAGTCGACACCGCTGAACCCAGCGTTCGCGGTGTAGGTGCCGGTCCCGTCCGCGTTCAGCACGAGCGTGCCGTTGGCGGGCCCGCTGACCCGGGCGACGGTGAACGTGTCACCGTCAGGGTCGGTGTCGTTGCTCCGCACGGTCAGATTGACGCTCGAGCCTGCCGCGGTGGCGTACGTGTCGGGGTTAGCCACGGGCGGGTTGTTGACCACGGTCAGGGTGACGGTCGCCGTGTCGGAGCCGCCGCGCGAGTCCTCAACGACGTAGGTGAAGGTGTCCGTTCCACGAAACCCGGGCGCGGGGGTGTAGCGGACTTCGCCGCCGACGAGCGCGACGGTGCCGCCCTGGGTGCTCGCGGAGCTGACCGAACGCACCGCGAGGGTGTCGCCGTTCGGGTCGGTGTCGTTGGGCAGGACGGCGACGGCGGTGGTCGTCGACGCGGGGACGGTGGCGGTGTCGTCGACCGCGTCCGGTGCGGTGTTGACGACCTCCACCTGGACGACTGCGGTCGCCCTGTTCCCGGCGGTGTCCTGGATCGTGTAGGTGAAGACGTCGCGGCCGGCGAAGTCGTCGCGCGGGGCGTACGTCACGGTGCCGTCAGGGTTGATCGTGAGCTCCCCACCGGCGGCGTTGGTCACGCCGACGACCGTCAGCGTGTCACCGTCGGGGTCGGAGTCCCCGGCCAGGACCGGGATGTTCAGCGTGCGAGCGCCCGCCGCCGGGGTGAAGGACAGGATGTGCGGGGAAGCGACCGGCGGGTTGTTGCCCGCCGTCGGGGCCGCGATGACCGGGCTGACGACCGCGTTGGTGGCCGACGAGGAAGACGCGCGCGTCGTCTGGCCCCGGTACGTCAGTGCTGCTGCGTTGATCAGCTGCTGGCCGTTCGTCGTACCAGCGTCAACCTGCACCTTGAACGTGACCAGGTGCTGGGCGGAACCGGCTGACATCGGGATAGCCCCACCCTCGGAGGGGGTGGCGCCGGCCCCGAGGTAGGCCAGGATGTAGCCCTGGCCGAGTGGGCCCGGGGCGACGTACTCGGCGAAGTCATCTCCCGCGATGTCGGTGCGGGAGTTGCCGTCGATCGTGATGGACCCGGGGACGAAGGTGGTGCCGGTCGGGATGGCGTCGAAGAACCGGCTCTGCGACGCAGTGTCAAGGCCGATGTTCTCGACCGGGACCGTGTAGGTCAGCGTGTCGCCGGCGACGACCTGGCCACCGTTGTCGTCGACCACGGTCTTGGTGCCCAGCAGCTTGGGGTCGTACAGCTCGGTGGAGAACGTCACGACGCCCGGGAAGTACTGCTCACCGCCCGTGGTCAACGACAGCGACGCGCTGGTGGCGTTGTTCGGCAGCACCCCGTTCGCGCTGAACAGGTCGGCGTCATAGCCGAACTGGTTGCGGTAGGCGGGGTTACGGGTGGCGACCTGGGCGCCGTGGCTGCTGACGGTGGAGTTGAACGGGTTGTTGTCCGGGTTCAGCGCGTCGGTGATGGTGGTGGTGTTCAGCTGGAACGTGTCACCGGTCAGGCCCATGTCACCCTCATAGGTGACCGCGCCGACGGTGGTGCGGACCGGGCCGCTCGGCGGGGTGAGGAAGCCGCTAACGGTGAAGCGAGGCAGCGGGTCACCGCTGGCGACGGAGGCCAGGCCGGTGAAGATCGTGAGGTTGCGTGCCGGCGCGGACGGGTCAGCGAGGGCGACGACGAGGGACCATCCGGCGTAGCTGTTGTCGGTGTTGAACGCCGACTGCACGTTCCCAAGGATGTAGGTGCCGCTGCCAGCCGCCGCGACGGTGTCGGTGACGTCGACCCACGACTGGTAGGCCGTGCCCCAGCCGTCGGTTGGGGCGACATCGACCTGCCCAGCTGGTGCGGTCACAGGCGTAGGCGTTCCTCCGGGCACGGTGAACATGGCCTGACCACGGAGCGCGCCGTTGTTCCCGACCGCCGTGGTGCCCCGAGTGCGCCCACCCCAGACCAGGGCCGCGAACAGGACGCTGCCGCCGGGGGGGACCTGCAGATCCGCAGTCGAGGAGTTGAACGTGGCGGCGTTGCCGTCAACGTCGACGAACTGCATCCGATAGTCGTTGTTGCTGTAGTTCCCGCTCGTCGCTGCTCGCCCAGCGGCGCACGTCCCTGCCCCGGGGGCACCGCTGGTCGTGCTGCAGGTCATGAGCGTGTTCGCCGCAACGAGGATCTCGCCGTTGGTGTTCGCGGAGAACGCCGGAGTGAAGTTGCGGATAGGCGCTGCCTGAGCCGGAGAGGCGGCGCCGAGCAAGGTCAGTGGCGCGAGCACGAGGCTTAGGGCCACCACGATGGCGCTCGATCGGCGCGCGGTACGAGCCTTGCGCCGCGCGCGAAGCCAGGCCCCGAACGGGGCACCCGAAGAGTGAGAAGGCATGACGAATCTCCAGTCGCAGCACGATCGATCGATACTTCGCGTATCGACCGATCCCCCCCGGGTGCTTTAGCCCCGTCCGGTCTGCATCGTCGCATTACCGCTCGCGAGTGCGCCAGGGCGCGATCCGCAGGCGAACACCTGATCGCGCAGGGCATGTGCGCTGACCTGCGTCGATGGGCTTGGGTCGCTCCAGATTTAACCCCCTAGCGAATCCCGCAGGGCTCCGAGTGTTCTCGCTCACATCGAGCCGAGGAAAACCGTCGTGCAAGGACGAAGGTTCCAAATCAGTGTGAATCAGCGGAATCCGGCGGAGCGGAGCAATCGGGCACCCGAACGCGTCGGCGCCCTCCGGTTGCGAGCGGGGATCTATCTCGCCGACACGGATCAGTCAGGGCTCGAGCCTCCGCCTTCCCGGCGCTTCCGGTAGCACTGGGCGCCTCGTCGCCGGGCTGCGCCAGGTCACGCACGATGCGAGCCGCCGCGCCCATCGGGGCGCCGCTCAGGGCTCGCCCTACCGCCCGAACCTGACTCGCCTCCGGCGGGTCAGGACTAAGGTCGACTTTCCGCTACGCCGCCGTAGCGTACCGTCGGAGCATGTCCTCTTCGATTCGGCCTGCCGTGGAGCGGGTACATCCGCCGAAGGCCCCGTATCGAGTCGTCAACCGAGTGATGCGCTGGATCTTGGCGTCTCCGCGCAGGGCCGCTCGCATGGGCGCGCACCTGCTGCTCCTACACCTGACTGGCCGTAAGAGTGGCCGCGCGATCACGATCCCGGTCGCCTATCGCCCGGTTGAAGGCGGGCAACTTCTCGTGCTCACCAACTCCCTGTGGCGACTCAACCTTCGGGATCGACCCGGAGTCGAAGTCACGTACCGAGGGGTCCGCCGGCCAGCCGCGGCGGAGCTCGTCGAAGATCCTCACGCCGTGGCGCAGGTCTACGACGCGCTGATCCGCGAAGTTGGGCACGCCAAGGCGGGGCGCCGCATGGGTATCCGCATCAACGTCGACCGCGCGCCCACCCTCGACGAACTGAGAGTCGCCGCGCGCCGCGAGGGCCTGTCGCTGGTGTACATCGACCTCGACGGTGAGTCGCGATGAACGGGCCAGTCCTGGTGACAGGTGCGTCCGGGAACGCTGGGTCCGCCGTCCTCGCGTCACTCCGGTCGGCAGGGACGCAGGTGCGGGCTGCAGGAACGAACCCGTCGGCCTTGGCCCGGGTGCACCCCGACGTCGACGTGGTGAAGCTCGACTTCCTCGACCCGGCGACGTTCGAGCCTGCGCTCGACGGCGTCGAGGGTGTGTTCCTGCTGCGTCCGCCGGCCATCGCGCGGGTGGGCCCAACACTGAACGCCTTCATCGACGTTGCGGTGCGGACCAGAGCTGGACACGTGGTCTTCTCCTCCGTGACGGGAGCGGACACGAACAGGTTCGTGCCACACCACAAGGTGGAGAGCCATCTGATGGCCTCCGGTCTGCCGTGGACCATCTTGCGCCCGGGGTTCTTCGCCCAGAACCTCGCTGACGCGTACCGGATCGACATCGTGGGGCGCAACCGGATCGTGCTCCCTGCCGGGCGGGGACGCGCCGCGTTCATCGACGTCCGGGATGTCGGAGAGGTCGCGGCCGCGATCCTGCGCGATCCGGAGCCGCATACCGGCTCGGCCTACACGTTGACGGGACCTCAAGCGCTCGGGTTCGAGGAAGTCGCGACGATCCTCACCGCCGAGCTCGGACGGCACGTGCGCTACGAGCCCGTAAGCGTCCTCCGCTACGCGCTGCACCTGAAGCTGCAGGGGATGGGGCTCGCGCAAACGGTGGTCCAGACGGTTCTGCACGCCGGTTTGAGGCGAGGTCAAGCCGATCACGTCGATCCGACGCTGGCTCGGCTCCTGCACCGGGCGCCTCACGCGTTGGAACAGTACGTGCACGACTTCCGCAGTGTGTGGGCCGTCTCCCCTCAGTCTCGACAGTCGTCGGGGTGACGCGTGGCCAGCTCGACCCTCGCGTGGCGCGCTCCCGCGAGGCGGTCCTCGCCGCTGCTCTTGAGCTGCTCTTGGAGCGCGGCATCGTCGGAACAACGATCGAAGCGGTCGCAGAACGCTCCGGTGTAGCGAAGACCACGATCTACCGGCAGTGGGAGGGGCAACCGGCTCTGGTCCTGGACGCTTTCGACAGCGCCCTGCGACCGCCCGTCGACCCCGAGACGGGCAGCGCGCGAGGTGACCTGCGCGTGCTGCTGCACGGCCTCGCTGACGCCTTGAGCGCTGGACCGGCCGCAATCTTGATGTCTGCGCTCATCGACGCGGCTGAGCGCGACCCGGCGTACGCGGCGCTGCACAAGCGTGAAGCGGCGCAACGGCACGCCGTCGTGCGCGCCTGCATCGAACGGGGGATCGCCCGCGGCGAGCTCCGACCTGACAGCCAGCCCGACACGCTCATCGACCTTCTTGCGGGGCCACTGTTCCATCGCCGCCTGGTCTCGTCCGGGCGCGTCGAGCGCCGCTTGGGACTGCTGCAGGGTCGGTTGACACCGGGTGAGTGGTGATCATGCCGCAAGGGCGGCGTTCTGGGTGGTGAAGGC
>NZ_JBFTER010000084.1:0-22540 GCF_047229345.1 Cellulomonas jepli
CCGGGCGCCCTCCCCGCCGCGGCGGGCGCCCCCGGGGCCGAGACGCTCCCCGACCTTCCCGGCGCACCGGACGGCCGTCCCCGCCCCGGCCCCGCGTCCCGCCGCCGGGCACCCACGGTGCCGTCGGACGGCACCGCGGACCTGCCCGAGCTGCGTGGCACCGCACGGGCCTGGGGCCGGCAGATGGCCGCGCACGCCGACCGCCTCGATGCCGACCCGGCGTGCGCGCCCGCGCTCGCGACGCTCGACGGACCCGCGTGGCTGGCGACCGCCGGGATCCCGCGCGAGCACGGCGGCACGGCGCTGCGGCTCGACGGCCGCGACGTCACCGGGTCCAGCGCGCTCGAGCGCGCCGTCGTGCTCGAGGAGCTCGCCCGGGGCGACCTCGGCGTGATGATGGCCGCGCCCGGCCCGTCGATGTCGGGGGTCCTCGTCGAGCACCTCGCGGACGACGACCAGCAGGAGCGGTACTACGCCGCGCTCGTGGCCCGTCCCACCTGGACGTGCTTCGCCCTCACCGAGCCCGAGCACGGCTCGGACGCGGGCGGCCTGCGCACGCACGTCCGGCCCTCCGCCGACGGCGGCCTCGCGCTCACGGGCGAGAAGCGCTACGTGGGCAACGCGGCCCGCGCGACCCTCGCCGTCGTGTTCGCCCGGCGCGCGCCCGGACCGCTCGGGATCGGCGCGTACCTCGTGGACGCACGCGACCCCCGCGTCGTCGCCACGCCGCTGCCCACGCTCGGCCTGCGCGGCGCGCAGGTGTGCTCCGTCCGGATCGACGACCTCCCCGTGACGGTCGACGACGAGCTGGGGCGGCGCCGCCGCCCGGGCCGACGGGGGCTGCACGCCGCCGTCGAGGTGTTCCACCGCCTGCGGCCGGGCGTCGCGGCGATGGCGGTCGGGGTCGCCGCCGCGGCGCTCGACGTGCTGGACGAGGCCTGGCCCCGACCAGCGGCGCCCGTCGCCCACGAGCGCGCCCGCCTCGGGCACGAGGTCGCGGCGGTGCGGGCCCTCGTGCTCGCCGCCGCGCGCCGGGTCGACGCGACCGGGGACGGCACCCTGGCCTCGCTCGCGAAGGCGCGCGCGTGCCGGCTCGCCGAGGACGTGACGCTCGAGGTCGCGTGGCTGCTCGGCCCCGGTGCGCGCGACCGGTCGCCGGCGCTCGAGCGCGCGGTGCTCGCCGCCCGGGGGCTCGAGTTCATGGAGGGCACGCGCAACGTCCAGGCGCTCACGGCGTTCCGTGGCCTGGACTCGGGCCGTCTCGGCGCGGCGACGCACGCTCCCGCGGGCCCGTCGTCGGAGCAGGTCAGCGACCTGTCAGCGTGACGTCAGCCGTCGCTCAGCGGCGGATCAGCGCCCCATCAGTGGCCCATCAGTGACCCATCAGTGGCCCTGCCCATGCTGGGGGTGGCCGGGAGCACCCCCCACGGCGGGCGCACCGACCGGTCCCCCGCCCACGACCGAAGGACCCCCATGACGACGACCGCCGACCTCCCGACGACCGCCGACCTCCCGACGTTCACCGTGATCAGCGGGGAGCAGGTCGCCGCGACGCTCGAGGGCGGCGAGGCCGACGTCGTCGCCCTCGTCCGCGAGACGTACCTGCTGCACGAGGCCGGCCGGACGGTGAACCCGCCGTCGTACTTCCTGCGCTTCGAGGACCGGCCGGCGTCCCGCATCATCGCCCTGCCCGCGTCGATCGGTGCCGGCAGCCCGGTCGACGGCATCAAGTGGATCTCGAGCGTCCCGAGCAACGTCGACCGGGGCATCCCGCGCGCGTCGGCCGTGACGATCCTCAACGACCCCGTGTCCGGGTACCCGTACGCGTGCCTCGAGTCGTCGATCATCAGCGCCGTCCGCACGGCCGCGTCCGCGGCGCTCGCCGCGCAGGTGCTGCTCGCCGGGCGCCCGGGGCCGGTCCGGCTCGGGGTCGTCGGGGGCGGGATCATCGCGCGCTACGTGCACCACTACCTCCTGGCGTCCGGCGTCGAGGTCGCGGCCGCGGGCGTGCACGACCTGTCGTCCGCCCACGCCCGCGCGTTCGCCGGCTACCTCGAGCGCGCGGCACCGTCGACCCCGGTCACCGTCCACGACGAGGTCGCGGACCTCGTCCGGTCGAGCGACCTCGTGGTGCTCGCGACCGTGGCACCCGAGCCGTACCTGACCGACGTGGCGCTCTTCGCGCACCACCCTGTCGTGCTCAACGTCTCGCTGCGCGACCTGGGCACCGACGTGGTGCTGTCCGCGGTCAACGTGGTCGACGACGTCGAGCACGTGCTCAAGGCCGGCACGTCGGTGCACCTCACCGAGCAGCGGACCGGCGACCGGGCGTTCCTCGCGGGCACGCTCGCCCAGGTCCTGCAGGGCGACGTCGAGGTGCCCGCCGACCGGACCGTCGTCTTCTCCCCGTTCGGCCTCGGCGTCCTCGACCTCGCCGTCGCGAAGCACGTGCACGACACCCTCGCTGCCGCCGGGGCGCTCGTCCCGGTCCCGGGCTTCTTCCACGAGATGAGCCGGACCGGCAGCTGACGCCCGCCCCACCGTCCGCACCCACACCCCCGGGGGGACCCGCATGACCGTCATCACCGCGGCCGACCAGTTCAACGTCGGCGACCTGTTCGTCGACCTCGGGCCCCTGCTCGGGGAGAAGCTGCTGCTCAAGTGCGAGGGCATGAACTTCGCGGGCTCCGTGAAGATCAAGGCCGCGATGAGCATGCTCGACGACGCGGAGCGGTCCGGGCGGCTCGCCCCCGGCGGCGCCCTCGTCGAGAGCTCGTCGGGCAACCTCGGGATCGCGCTCAGCATGGCCGCGGCGGGCCGTGGGTACGCCTTCACGTGCATCACGGACGTCCGCTGCAACCCGGTGACGGTCCAGCTCATGCGGACCTTCGGTGCGGACGTCGAGATCGTCGACGCCCCGCACCCCGAGGGCGGGTACCTCGCGGCACGCATCGCACGCGTGCGGGAGCTGTGCGACGAGCACCCCGCGTGGGTGTGGCTCAACCAGTACGAGAACCCGGCCAACTGGCGGGGCCACCACTCGAGCACGGGCCCCGAGATCCTCGGCGCGCTCGGTCACGTCGACGTGCTGTTCGTCGGCGCGGGGACGTGCGGCACGCTCATGGGCGTCACGCGGTACGTGCAGGAGCACAGCCCGGGTACGCGCGTCGTCGGGGTCGACAGCGCGGGCTCGGTCACGTTCGGCGGCCCCGCGGCACCGCGCTACGTCCCGGGTCTCGGCGCGGGGGTCCGTCCGCCGCTGCTCGACGCGACCCGGCTCGACGACGTCGTGATCGTCGACGAGGTCGACACGGTCCGCGCGTGCCGGGCGCTGGCCTCGCGCGGGTTCCTGTTCGGCGGCTCGACGGGCACCGTCGTGGCGGGTGCGGTCGACTGGCTCGCGCGGCACGGACGCCCTCACGACGTGGCCGTCGCGATCGCCCCGGACCTCGGGGAGCGCTACCTCGACACGGTCTACGACGACGCGTGGGCGCTCGCCCGCTACGGCGACGCGGTGCTGATGCCCGGCGTCCGCCCGCACCGCACGACGCGCGCGCCCGGAGCCGACGCCGTCCCCGCGCCGTCCGGCGGCGCACCCTCCGCCCGTCCGGGCGCGACGGCACCCGGCGCAGCCGCACCCGGCGCAGCGGCCCCGGCCGAGCCCCTCGCGCCGTCACCCGCGGGCGCCGTCCCGGTGCCCGCGCGCGCCGCGGTGCCGACCGCCTGACCGACCACCGGGCGTGCGCCGGCGCACCACGCACCGGCGCCCCGACACCCGAACCCGCACCAGCGGACCCGCACCAGACAGGGATGAGCGACGTGCCCACAGGACTGCCCCCGAGCGGGACCGCCGAGCCCCGGACCGACGCGACCCGGACGGCGGACCCGGCCGCCGTGCGCCCACTCACCGCGGCGCAGCGCACCATCTGGTTCGACGAGGTCTTCTCGGGCGACGACGTGCTGCACACCATGGGCGACCACCTCGACGTCACCGGCCCCCTCGACGTCGAGGTGCTCGGGCGCACGCTCGCGCAGCTGGTCCGCGAGGCGGAGACGCTGCGGGTCCGGCTCGTCGTCGAGGACGGCGTGCCCGGGCAGGTCGTCGCGGACGACGTCACCGTGCCGCTCGACGTCGTCGACCTGACCGCGCACGGCGACGCGGCGCACGCGCTGGCCCTCACCGCGATGCACGCCGACCAGGAGCGCGCGTTCGACCTGACCGCGGCACCGCTCGTGCGCGCGACGCTGTTCGTGCTCGGCCCCGAGCGGCACCTGTGCTACCTCGCGATGCACCACGTCCTGTGCGACGGCTTCAGCCGCGTGCCGCTGTACGCCCGGCTCGCGACGCTCTACCGCGGGCTGCTCACGGGCGAGGACGTGACGGCCGGCGCGCTGCCCCCGCTGCAGGTCCTGCTCGACGCGGAGCAGGCCTACCTCGCGTCGCGCTCGCGCGCGTCCGACGAGCGGTACTGGCAGGGCCGGGCCGACGCCCTCGGCGAACCGCTCTCCCTGTCCGACGAGCCGGCGGTCCCCGGTCGCTCGCAGCTGCGCCGCACGCAGGTGCTGCCCGCGGACCTCGTCGAGGTGCTGCGCGCGGGCGCCCGCGACGCCGGGGTCACCTGGGCGGCGTTCGTCGTCGCCACGACCGCCGCCTACCTCGGCCGGGCCGCGGGCCGCACGACCGCGACGCTCACGCTGCCCGTGACGTCCCGCGTCGGCGCCCGGACCCGTGCGGTGCCGGGCATGGTCGCGAACTACCTGCCGCTCGTCGCGGACGTCGCACCCCGCACGACGCGCGCCGAGCTGCTGGGCCGGGTCTCCCGGGACGTCCTGGCCGCCGTCACGCACCAGCGCTTCCGCGGCGAGGACGTGCGGCGCATGACGGGGACCGCCGCGGCCGACCGCACGGGGTTCGGGCCGTACGTCAACGTGCTGCCCCAGCCGCCCGTGCTCGACCTCGGGCCCGCCCGAGCGACGCTCGTGAACCTCTCGACCGGCATCGTCGACGACCTCATGGTCACCGTGCTCGACGGCTCGGACGGCGGGGTCGAGCTGCACGTGAACGGCAACCCCGCGCGGTACGCCGCGGCGGACGTCGCCGCGCACGCCGCGCGGCTCGCGGACTTCCTGCACCGGTTCGCGACCGCTCCGGCCGACGCCGCGCTCGGCAGCATCCCGGTCCTGGCGCCGGGTGCGGGCTCCGCGCCGGCGGGCGGGCACGCGGGCGGGGCCGCGACGGCACCCTCGGCCCCCGCGGCACCCCACCGTGGGCCCCGGCTCGCGCCGCACGCCACGGACGGTGTCGTGGAGCGCGTCCGGCGCGCCGCGTCGCTCGACGGGGACGCCGTCGCGGTGGTCGACGACCGCGGCCCCGTCCGCTACCGGGACCTCGTGCGGTCCGCCGACCGCGTCGCGCGCGCCGTGCACTCCCCCGCAGACGCCGGCGCGGGACCGACCGGCGCGCAGCCGCGGGCCGGGCTGGTCGGAGCGGTCCTCGCCGAGCCCGGGCGCGACGTCGTCGCCGCGGTGCTCGGGCTGCTCGCCGCGGGCGGCGCGTTCGTGCCGCTCGACGTGCGCGCCCCTGCGGCCCGCGTGGCCGCGCTGCTCCAGGACTGCGGCGCCGAGCTGCTGCTCGTCGACGCCGCCGGCCGTGCCCGGGCCGCGGAGGTCCTCGCGCTCGTGCCCGCCGGCGCACGGCCCCGCGTCGTGGACCTCGACGCGCTCGCGCAGCCCGACGGGGACGGTGCGGGCGACCTCGCGCCCGTCGTCGGCGGCGAGGACGACGTCGCCTATGTGCTGTTCACCTCGGGCACGACCGGCCGCCCGAAGGGTGCGATGGTGCACCGGGGCGGGCTGCTGAACCACCTCGACGCCAAGCTGGACCTGCTCGGGCTCACCGCGGGCGACTGCGTGGTGCAGAACGCGCCGCTGACGTTCGACGTGTCGATCTGGCAGATGCTCGCTCCGCTCGTCGTCGGGGGCACCGTGCGCTGCGTCCCGCCGGCGACGGCCGCGGACCCCGACGCGCTGGCCGCCGTGGTCGCCGACGACGCCGTGACCGTCCTCGAGGTCGTGCCGTCCCTGCTCAAGGCCGCGCTGGACCTGTGGCGCGACGCGGGTCCCGCGCTGTCCACCCTGCGCTTCCTCATGGTCACCGGCGAGGCCCTGCCCGTCGACCTCGCGCGGCGCTGGACGCAGCGCCACCCCCACGTGCCCCTGCTCAACGCGTACGGGCCCACGGAGTGCTCCGACGACGTCGCGCACGCCGTGATCACGCCGTCGACCCCGCTGCGGCGCCGGGCCCCGGTCGGGGTCCCGATCCGCAACACCGACCTGTGGGTGCTCGGGCCCGACCTCGCGCCGCTGCCCCCGGGCGCGGTCGGGGAGCTGTTCGTCTCGGGCGAGGCCGTGGGCGCCGGGTACCTCCACGACCCCGTGAAGACCGCCGTGACCTTCGTCGCCGACCCCTTCGGGGAGCCGGGCCGGCGCATGTACCGCACCGGGGACCGCGTGCGGTGGTCGCCCGAGGGGCAGCTCGAGTTCGTGGAGCGGCTCGACCACCAGGTCAAGATCCGCGGGCAGCGCGTCGAGCTCGGCGAGATCGAGGCGGTCCTGCGCACGCTCGACGGCGTCGACGACGCGGCGGTCCTCGCGCGCACCGAGTCCGGGCTGACCCGGCTCGACGCGTACCTCACCGGACCCCGCGCGGCGGCCGACCTCGGCTCGCTCCCCGCGCAGGTCGCGTCGCTGCTGCCCGAGCACATGGTGCCCGCGCGCTGGGCGGGGCTCGACGCGCTGCCGCTGACCGCGCACGGGAAGGTCGACCGCGCGGCGCTGGCCCCGCTCCCCGCACGCGCCGGGTCCGCCGGCGGTCCGCCGCCGTCCACGCCCGTGCCCGGCGGGTGGGACGCGTCCGTCGAGACGGTCCGGCTCGCGTTCGCCGGGATCCTCGACCAGCCCGGGATCGGGCCCGACGACGACTTCTTCGCGGTGGGTGGGGACTCCGTGGCCGCGATCCAGGTCGTCGCAGCCCTGCGTCGCGCGGGGCTGACCGTGACGCCGCGCGCCGTGCTCGAGCTCGGCACGGCCCGCGCCCTGGCCCGCGCGGCCGGGGTCGTCGACGACGCGCCGACCGCGCTCCGCCCCGACGCGGAGGTCGGCGCGCACGCCGGTCCCGTCGAGCCCACGCCGATCGCGGCGGACCTCGCCCGCGCCACGGGCGACGTCGAGGGGACGGCGTCGTCGTACTGCCAGGTCACGCTCCTGCGCGTGCCCGCCGAGCTCGACGCCGACGTGCTCGCCGAGCTCATGTCCGCCGTCGTCGACGCGCACCCGATGCTCCGGCTGCGGGTCGCCGACGTGGTCCCCGGCGTCTGGGCGCACCGCACCGAGGCACCGCCCGCCGGGCTCCCGCACACGGCCCGGGTCGCGGCGGCCGCGGCACACGTGCGCACCGCCGCCGACGGCGCCGACGTCGCGGCCGAGACCGCGGCGGCGAGCGCCCGGCTGTCCCCCGCGCAGGGGACCGTCTGGCAGGCCGTCCTGCTCACCGGGGAGCAGCCGCGGCTGCTCCTCGCGGTGCACCACCTCGCGGTCGACGGCGTCTCGTGGCGCGTCCTGCGCGACGACCTCGCGCGGGCCTGGGCGCAGCACCGCAGCGGCGCGACCGTCGCCGTCGAGCCCGAGCCGACGAGCTTCGCCGCCTATGCCGCCGCGCAGGGCGCCGCCGTGCGCTCGGGCGCCCTGGCCGGCGAGGTCGCGCTGTGGCGGGACGCGCACGCCGCAGTGCCCCGGCCCCGGCTCGACGCCCGCCGCCACGTGTGGGGCGACGCGCGCCGGGTGAGCACCTCGCTCGGGCCCGACGTCGTCGCGGCGCTCGTGGGCGAGTGCCCCGCGCTCTACCGGGCGGACATCAACGACCTCCTGCTGGGCGCGCTCGCGGTCGCGCTGGCGGACGTCGCGGCCGCCCGCGGCTCGGCACCGGCCACACCCGTCGTCGAGCTCGAGGGCCACGGCCGCGAGGAGCCCGCCGGGGTCGAGTACCTCGACCTGTCGCGCACCGTGGGGTGGTTCACCTCGACGTTCCCGGTGCCGCTGCCCCGCCCCGCCGCCACGGTCGCGGGCTCCCCCGCACGCGCGGCGGCCCTCACCGACGCCGTCAAGGCGGTGCACCAGCGGCTGCGGTCGCTGCCCGCGCACGGGATCGGCCACGGGATGCTCCGGAACCAGCACCCGCAGGGGCACCTCCTCCTCGACGACGCGGTCCCGGCCCTGGGCTTCAACTACCTGGGCCGCATGGGGACCGCCGACGAGGACGGTGCCTGGACGTTCGTCTCGCTCGGCCCCGCCGGCGTGATCGGCACGGCCACCGACCCGCGGATGCCGCTGCGGCACGAGCTCGCGGTCACGGCCATGACGGAGGACCGGCCCGACGGCCCCCACCTCGTCGCCGAGTGGCTGCACGCCGGCGACCTCCTCGACGGCGACGAGGTGCGCGCGCTCGCCCACGCCTGGCAGGACGCGCTCCGGGACCTCGTCGCCGGCGCCGACCGGCCCGACAACCGCGTCCTCGTCCCCGCCGACACGCCGCTCGTCGAGGTGACCGCGCAGGACCTGCGCACGTTCGCCGCGCACGCCCCGGGCTCGCCGGTGACGGACGTGCTGCCGCTCACGCCGATCCAGCGCGGCATGCTGGTGCACGCCGGCACGGAGGACGACCACCCCGACCCGTACGTGCTGCAGGTCGCCGCCGACCTCGTCGGGCCGCTCGACGCCGCGCGGCTGCGCGGGGCGCTCGACGCGCTGGTCGCCGCCAACCCGGTGCTCGGCGCGCAGGTCCTCTTCACCGCGGCCGGGACGCCGGTCCAGGTGCTGCGCGAGGAGCGCACCGTGCCGCTCGCGACGGACCCGGGGGACGCCGACGCGCTCGCGGCCCAGGACCTCGCCCGCCGGTTCGACCTCGCGCACGGCCCGGCGCTGCGTGCGCGGCTCGTGCCTGCGGGGCCGGACCGTCACCGGCTCGTCCTGACGCTGCACCACCTGCTCGTGGACGGGTGGTCGATGCCGCTCGTCGTCGACGACCTGCTCGCCTGGTACGCGGGGACGACGCCGGCCCCCCGCCCTCCGGTGCGCCACGGTCTGGCGCGGCTCGGTCGCCGCGACACCGCCGCCTCGGTCGCGGCGTGGCGCGCGGCGCTGCACGGGCTGACCGCTCCGACGCTCGTCGCCGACGCCCCCGACGCCCCGCCGGCCGCCGCCGTCCCGGTCCGTGCGGACCTCGACCGCCGGGCCACCGACCGCCTCGTGGCGTGGGCGCGCGAGCACCGCGTCACGGTGAGCACGGTCGTGCAGGTCGCGTGGGGCGCGATGCTCGCGGAGGCCACGGGCGCCGCCGACGTGGTCCTCGGGGCGACCGTCTCGACGCGGCCCGCGGACCTCGACGGTGTCGAGGACATGATCGGGATGTTCCTCGCGACCGTGCCGGTCCGGGTCCGGCGGCACGTGGGCGAGGACGCCGTCGCGCTGGTCCGCCGGGTCCAGCACGAGCAGGCGGTGCTCCGCGAGCACGCGCACGTCAACCTCTCGGCCGCCCTCGCCGGGCACCCCGCGCTCGCCGGCACGGGCGAGGTGTTCGACACCGCCGTCGTGGTCGAGAACTTCCCGACCGGCGAGGCGCTCGACGGCCGCCGCGCCGGGGGCCTGCGCCTCGAGAACGCCCGCACGCACGACGCCCGGCACTTCCCGCTCAGCCTCGTCGCGGTGCCCGGCGAGACGCTGCGCCTGCGCGTCGACCACCTGCCCGGGCGGCTCGTGCCCGGGCGCGCCGAGGAGCTCGCCGGCGCGTTCCGTGCGGCACTCGACCAGCTCGTGGCCGGCGTGGTGCCGGCCGCGCTCCGGGAGCTGCCCGCGCCCGACGGGACGCCCGAGGAGGGCACGCCGGTGCCGTCCTCGGGGCCGCGGGCGGGCTCGTCGCGTGCCGCCCGGACGCCCGACGAGCAGCTGGTCTGCGACGTGCTGGCGCGCGTGCTCGGGCACGACGCCGTCGGTCCCGAGGACAACTTCTTCCTCCTCGGCGGCGACTCGATCTCCGCGATCCACGTCGTCACGGCGCTGCGCGAGCACGGCCTGCACGTCGCCCCGCGCGACGTCTTCACGCACCGCACGCCGGCAGCGCTGGCCGCCGCCGCCCGGTCCGGCGCCCCCGGGGACGCCACCGCACCCTCCGGGGCACCGCCGCAGGCGGTCCCCGCACCCGCCGGCCCGCCGGCGTACACCGATGTCGAGCTCGACGAGCTCGACTCCGAGCTCGGCTTCTGAGGAGACCCCCGTGCCCGTGATCGCCGAGCGCAACGAGTACCTGCCGCTCACGCCCCTCCAGGAGGGGCTGCTGTTCGAGACGTCGTTGCTCGAGGGCGCCCCCGACCCCTACGTGCTCCACCTCGTCGCCGAGCTCGGCGCGGACCTCGACGCCGAGCGCCTCCGGGCCGCCGCGGACGAGGTGCTGCGCCGCCACCCGAACCTGCGGGCGTGCTTCCGGCGCCGCGCGCAGGGCCAGGCGGTGCAGGTCGTCGTCCCGGCCGCCGCCATGCCGTGGACGGACGTGGACCTCTCCGCGCACGCGCCCGCCGACGCCGAGCGGCTCGTCGAGGACGCGACCCGACGCGACCGCGAGGCGCCGTTCGACCTGCGGGAGCCACCGGCGATGCGGGCGACGCTGCTGCGCCGGCCCGACGGCACGCACCGCTTCCTGCTCGCGATGCACCACATCGTGATCGACGGCTGGTCGATCCCGCTCCTCGTCGAGGCGCTCGCCGACGCGTACGCAGGCACGGTCGAGGGCGAGGTGGACGTCTCCTTCCGCAGCTTCCTCGCGTGGGTCGGCGGCTGCGACGCCGCGGTGTCCGACGGGGCGTGGAGCGCCGCGCTCGACGGCGTGGGCACCCCGACGGTGCTCGCGGGGACCGAGGACGGGGTCGCGCGCCGGGTCGTCGAGCACGTGGACGGCGCCGGGCTCGCGGACCTCACGGCGTGGGCGCGGGGCCAGGAGCTGACCCTCGGCACCGTCGTGCAGGGCGCGTGGGCGTTCGTCCTGGCCCAGGCCACCGGGCTCACCGACGTCGTGTTCGGGCAGGTGGACTCGGGCCGCGCCGTCCCGGTCGCCGGGGTCGAGCGGACCGTGGGCCTGCTGGCGACGACGTTCCCCGTGCGCGTGCGCGTCGACCCGCGCGCCGCGCTCGGCGCCGCCCTGACGACGCTCCAGGCCGAGCAGACGGCGCTGCTCGAGCACCGGCACCACGGCCTCGCCCGCATCCAGCGGCTCGCGGGGGCGCAGCCCCTGTTCGACACGATCCTCGCGGTCCAGAACTACCCGCTGCCGGAGGGGCCGGCCGCAGCGCGCCGCCTCCCGGTCCGCAGCGCGCAGGTCCACGCCGCGACGGGGTACCCGGTCACGGTCACGGTCGTCCCCTCGGCCGAGGGTCTGGAGCTCCGGCTCGAGCATCGCGGCGGTGTGCCGGACGACGTGGCGCACGGGCTGCTCGGCCGCCTCGCGCACCTGCTGCGCACGCTGCCCGGGCTGAGCCCGGACGTGCTCGTCGCCGCCGTCCCCGTCACCACGCCCGACGAGGCGGCCGCGGCCGCACGGTGGGCGCACGGGCCGCAGGCGTGGGAGGGAGCGCTCGCGGCGGAGCTCCTGGCGCAGGCCGCGGACGAGCACGCGGAGGGCACGGCCCTGGTGCACGGCGGGGCCACGTGGACGGCGGCCGAGCTGCACGGGCGGTCGCGGGTGCTGGCCCGCATCCTGGCCGAGCGCGGCGTCGGGCCCGGCTCGATCGTGGCGATGAGCCTGCCGCGCACGGGGGACGCCCTGGTGACGATGCTCGCGGTGGTCGCCGCCGGGGGCGCCTTCACCTACCTCGACCCGACGCTGCCGCCCGCCCGCCTCGCCGAGCTCCTCGCCGACACCCGGCCGGTGCTGGTCGTCGGCGACGCGACGCGCCTGCGGGCGCTGAGCGCAGCGGGCCCGCTCGACGCGACGCTCGACCTCGCCGACGTGGACCTCGCGGACCCGCACGACCCGCGCCGTGCGCCGCTCCCGGCGAGCGCCCGCCCGGCGGCCCTGCGCGGGCAGGACCCCGCGTACGTCATCTTCACCTCCGGCTCCACCGGCCGGCCCAAGGGTGTCGTCGTGCCGCACGCGGCGCTCGCGAACCTGCTGGTCGACTACGTGCACCACGTCGGCCTGACCCCCGCGGACCGGCTGCTCGCGGTCACGACGTTCGGCTTCGACATCGCGATCACCGAGCTGCTCGCCCCGCTCGTCGCCGGGTCCGGCGTCGTGCTCGCGGACGAGGACACCGTGCGCGACGTCGCGGAGCTCGCGCAGGCCGTGACCCGGCACTCGGTCACCGTGATGCAGGCGACGCCGGTGCACTGGCGTGCGCTGGTGCACGAGCACGGCGCCGTGCTGCGCGGCGTGCGCGTGGTCACGGGCGGGGAGGCGCTCACGTCGGCCCTCGCCGACGACCTCCTCGGTCACGGGGCGACCGTCCGCAACCTCTACGGCCCCACGGAGACGACGGTCTGGTCCACCGGCACGGTCGTCGGACCGGACCACCGCGGCGAGCCGCTGATCGGCCGCCCGTTCCGCGGGACGAGCCACCACGTGCTCGACGCGTCGCTGCGCCCCGTGGCCCTGGGGGTCGTCGGCGAGCTGTACATCGGCGGGGTGCAGGTGGCCCTCGGCTACCTCGACCGGCCCGGGCTCACCGCCGGCCGCTTCGTCGCGGACCCGTTCGGTGCGCCCGGCGCGCGCCTGTACCGTTCCGGGGACCTGGTGCGCTGGACGCCCACGGGTGAGCTGGAGTGCCTCGGTCGGGTCGACCACCAGGTCAAGGTCCGAGGTCACCGCATCGAGCTCGGGGAGATCGAGTCGGTGCTCGCGCGGCACCCTGCCGTCGTGCAGTCCGTCGTCGTGGCGCGTGCGCTGCCCGGGTCGGACGAGCGGGTCCTGCTCGCGTACGTGGCGTCCGAGGCCGCACCCACCGAGGCCGAGCTGCTCGACCACGTGCGCGCCGCCGTGCCGTCGTCCATGGTCCCCGCGCGCGTCGTCGTCGAGCGGAGCCTGCCCGTGACGGCCAGCGGCAAGGTCGACCGCAACCGGCTCGTGCTGCCCGCGGCGGCGCACGTCCCCGACGAGGCGCCGCGCACGCCGCTCGAGGCCGTGCTCGGCGAGCTGTTCGCCGAGGTGCTCGGCCGGGCGCACGTCGGGCTGCACGAGAGCTTCTTCGCCCTCGGCGGCCACTCGTTGCTCGCGACCCGGCTCGTCGCCCGCGTCCGGGCGATCGCGGGGGTCGACGTGCCCGTGCGCACCCTGTTCGACGCGCCGACGGTCGCCGGCCTCGCGGCCCGGCTCTCCGACGCCCCCGCCGCACCGCGCCCGGGCCCCCGCCGGTCCGCGTCCCCGCGCACCGAGGGTCCGCTGTCCCCGTCGCAGGAGCGCATGTGGGTCCTCGCGCAGCAGGACGGCACGCGCGGGGCGTACAACGTGCCGCTCGTGGTCCGCCTCGCCGGGACGCTCGACACGCGCGCCCTCGCAGCGGCGCTGCGGGACGTCGTCGCCCGCCACGAGGTGCTGCGCACCGTCTACCCCGTGGTCGGGGGCCGGCCCGTGCAGCGCGTCCTGCCCGCGAGCCCGGCGCCGGTGCACCTCGGCGTCGTGGACCTCGGCGGCGACCGGGACGCGCTCGATGCGCTGCTCGCGGCGCTCGTGACGGCCCCGTTCGACCTCACCGCCGCCGTCCCCGTCCGTGCGACCTGCTACCGGGTCGACGACGACGAGCACGTCCTCGCCGTCGTCGTCCACCACGTCGCGACCGACGGGTGGTCCGCGGCCCCGCTCGCACGGGACCTGTCCTCCGCCTACGCCGCACGCCGGTCCGGCGCCGCGCCGGACCTGCCCGCACCGGCGGTGCAGTACCTGGACTGGGCGGCCTGGCAGGCCGAGCGGCTCGGGGACCCGCTGGACCCGACGAGCCTGCGCCGCCGCCAGCTCGACCACTGGGTCGGCGTGCTCGCCGACGCCCCGGCGACGCTCCCCCTGCCGACCGACCGGCCACGCCCCGCCACGCCCACCGGTGCGGGCGAGCGGCTGCCCGTGACCGTGCCCCCCGCGGTGCACGCCCGGCTCGCCCGGCTCGCGGCGGACCGTGGCGTGACCCCGTTCATGGTGCTGCACGCCGCGCTCGCCGCGACCCTGACCCGCAGCGGTGCGGGGACGGACGTCCCGATCGGCACGGTCGTCGCGGGCCGCTCCGACGAGGTCCTCGACGACCTCGTCGGGTTCTTCGTGAACACGCTCGTCCTGCGCCTCGACACCGGCGGCGACCCCACGTTCGACGAGCTGCTCGACCGCGCGCGTGCGGTCGCGGTGGACGCGCACGAGCACGCCGACGTGCCGTTCGACGCGGTGGTCCAGGCCGTGAACCCGCCGCGCGGGGGCGGCCACAACCCGCTGTTCCAGGTCATGCTCGTGGTGCAGGGTGCTCCCACGCCGCTGCCCGACCTCGCCGGGGTCGACGTCACCGAGGTCGCGCTCCCGACGACGTCCGCGAAGGTGGACCTCGCGCTCGAGCTCACCGAGCACCGCGCCGCCGACGGGACGCCGGCCGGCGTCCGGGGCGGGCTCGAGGTGGCGAGCGAGCTGTTCGACACCGCGTCCGCCCGGCGGCTGGCGGACCGGTTCGTGCGGGTCCTCGACGCCGCGGTCACCGCGCCGTCGACCCGCCTGAGCGCCCTCCCGGTGCTCGCCCCGGACGAGGCCGCACGGCTGCGGGCGTGGTCGGGCCAGGCGCCGGCGCCCTCGGCACACCCGCTGCTCGCCGGGGGAGCACCCGGGGAGCCCGGCGCGACCGACCGCGACGCGACCCAGGCCGTGGCGACCGAACCCGAGACGGCCCGGTCCGGCGCGGCCGAGCGGACGCTGGCGGACCGGCTCGCGGCCGCCGCCGAGCGCCGCCCGGACCACCCGGCGCTGGTCTCCGGTCCGCCCGGGCAGCCGAGGTCCACGACCTTCGCGGACCTCGCCGCCGCGGTGCACCGGCTCGGCCGCGAGCTCACCGACCACGGGGTCGGCCCGGGCGACACGGTCGCCGTCGTCGTCGGGCGCTCGCCCGAGGCGGTCGTCGCGGTGCTGGGCGTCCTCGCCGCCGGGGCGGCGTACCTGCCGGTCGACCCCGCGCACCCCGCCGACCGCGTCGCGTCGACCCTCGCCGACGCCGAGCCGGCGCTCGCGCTGGTCCGCACGCAGGACCGCGCCGTGCTGCCGGCGGGCACGCGGACCCTCGTCCTCGACGACCCCGCGGTCGTCGACCGGCTCGCCCGGCGCTCCGCGACCCCGCTCGCGGACGGCGACCGCACGCGGCCGCACGGCCCCGACGACGCGGCGTACGTGGTCTACACGTCCGGGTCGACCGGCCGGCCCAAGGGCGTCGTGGTGGGTCAGCGCAGCGCGCTCGCCCTGTCGCGCTCGCTCGCCGCCCTGTTCGGCGTCGACGACACCACGCGGGTGCTCCAGTTCGCGTCCCTGAGCTTCGACGCCTCCTTCTGGGAGCTCGCGACCTCGGTTCTCGCCGGCGCGACGGCGGTCCTCGTGGACGACGACGCGCGCACGGGCGGGTCGCTCGTGGACGCCCTGCACGGCCACCGGGTCGACGTCGCGGTCCTGCCGCCCGTCGTCCTGTCGTCGCTGCCGCCGGGGTCCCGGCTGCCCGCGGGCATGCAGCTGTGCGTCGCGGGCGAGGCGTGCCCCGTCGAGACCGTGGCGCGGTTCTGCGACCACACCGTCCTGCGCAACCTGTACGGCCCGACCGAGACGACGGTGCACGTGACGACCAGCGACCCCCTGACCCCGGGGTCCGCCCCGATCGGCCGCCCGATGCCCGGCCACGTGGTGCACGTGCTCGACGACCGGCTCGTCCCGGTGCCCGTGGGGGTGCCCGGCGAGCTGTACGTCGGGGGCGACGCGCTCGCGCTCGGCTACCTCGGGCGCGCGGCCCTCACCGCCGGGCGGTTCGTCGCCGATCCCACGGGCGCGCCCGGCGCCCGGATGTACCGCACGGGGGACGTGGTCCGGTGGTCCGACGACGGCCAGCTGCACTACGTGGGCCGGTCCGACCGGCAGCTCAAGGTCGACGGGCACCGGATCGAGCCCGGTGAGGTCGAGTCGGCGCTCCTCGCGCTCGACGGGGTCGCGCAGGCAGTCGCGCACGTCCGGTCGCTGCCCCGCGGCGGACGCCAGCTCGTCGCCCACGTCGTGCCGACGGGCAGCACCACGCTCGACGGGACGGCGCTGCGACACGCGCTGGCCCGGGCCGTCCCGGCGGCGATGGTCCCCGCGTCGGTGACGGTCGTCCCGGAGATCCCGACGACGGCGCACGGCAAGACCGACCACGCCCGCCTGCCCGTCGCCGCACCGACCCCGGACGCGCCGGAGCACCCGGCGGACGTGCGCACGCGCGAGGTGCAGGCCGTGTTCGCGCGCGTCCTCGGGCGTGAGGTCGGCGCGGACGACGACTTCTTCGAGTCGGGCGGCAACAGCATCCGCAGCGTCGAGCTCGTGAGCGCGCTCGGCGAGGCCGGCGTGCGGGTCGACGTGAGCCACGTCCTCGCGCTGCGCACCCCGGCCGCCCTCGCCCGGGCGACGGCGCCGGGCACGTCGTCGGGCACGGCGCCGGGCGCGTCGCCGGGCACCGGCCACGCGGCCGACCCCGTCGCGGCCGACCCCTTCGCGCCCGTGCTCCGGCTGCGCGCCACGGGCTCGGCCGAGCCGCTGTTCTGCGTGCACGGGGGCCTGGGCCTCGCGCTGCCGTACGCGAGCCTCGTCGGCCACCTCGGGGCCGACCGCCCCGTGATCGGCCTCCAGTCGCCGTCGGTCGACCCCGCGTCGCCCCTGCCCGGGTCGCTGCGCGCGGTCGCCGCCGGGTACGCCGACCTCGTCGAGGCGTACCAGCCGGCCGGCCCGGTGCACCTGCTCGGCTGGTCGTACGGCGGTCACGTCGCGCACGAGCTCGCCGTCGAGCTCCAGCAGCGCGGGCGAGAGATCGCGCACCTCGCGGTCCTCGACGCCTACCCGTGGGCACCCGAGCTCGACGGCCCCCTCCCCGGCGACGACGTCCTCCTCGCGCGCTTCCTCGAGCACCTCGGCGCGCCCCCGGGACCGGGCGGCGGCGACCCCGTGACGCTCGACGACGTCGTCGTGCGCCTCGCCCGCGCCGACAGCCCGGTCGCCGGGCTCGACCGCGCGCGCGTCGCACGGTTCGTCGAGCTCATGGCGCAGCACGGCCGGGCGGTCGTCGCCCACGAGCCGCGGGTGCTCGACGGCGACGTCGACGTGTACGTCGCGACCGAGCCCGCCACGGGTGCAGGGCCGGCCGACGTCGGCGCGGGTGGCTCCCGCGTGGGCGGCCCCGGCGTGGGCGACCCCGCCGCCGCACGCGCGGACCGCTGGGCCCACCTGGTCACGGGCCGGGTCACGCCGGTGCCGGTCGCGGCGGACCACGACCACCTGCTGCACCCCGGCCCGGCCGCGGCCGTGGGCACGCACCTGGCCGCCCGGCTCGCGGGCTCCCGGAGCGGAGCGGGCACGGACGCCCCGCCGGACGACGCGGGCACCGTCGCGGGCGCCGGCGCAGGGACCGGCACCGGCACCTCGCCGGCCCGGACACCGGCACCGGCCCGGACACCGGCACCGGCCCGCCGGGACCTCGAGCCGCCCGCCGTGCGCCCCGGGGCGCTGCGGCGCCTCACGACCGAGACGGCCGCGCTCGTCGGGCGGCGGTTCAGCCACGTCCGCGCGGCACCGGGCCGGCTCGTCGGGCTCGTGATGAACCCGCTGGTCATCATGATCGCCGTCGGCTACCTCTTCACGGACGCGATCGTGCTCCCGGCGGGCACGGAGTCCTACCTCGACTTCCTCATGGCCGGCGTCGCGATCCAGGTGGGCCTCGCGAGCATCGGGCCGACGGCGATCAGCGTGAGCTCCGACGTCCAGCGCGGGCTCATGGACCGCTTCCGGTCGCTGCCGATGTCCCGGTCCGCGGTCCTGCTGGCGCACAGCCTCGCGGACCTCGTGATCGGCGCGGTCGCGCTCCTCGCGGTGCTCGGCACGGGCCTCGCGATCGGCTGGCGACCGGACGCGGGGATCGGCGGCGTGCTCGCGGGCGCGGGCCTCGTGCTCGCGTTCGTGTACGTCATGGTCTGGGTCGGCATCGCGATCGGGCTCGCGATGAAGCAGGCGGAGTCCATCGACTCGGTCGGCGCGCTCGTGCTCGTCGTGTGCTCGTTCCTGTCGAGCGCGATCCTGTCGCCGAGCGCGTTCCCGGCGTGGGTCCGGCCCGTCGCCGAGTGGAACCCCGTGTCCGCCGTGGCGACCCTCTGCCGCGAGCTGTGGGGCGTCCCCGTCGAGGCGACCGGGTCGTTCCCGTCCGAGCACCCCTGGGTCGTCGTCGCCCTGACGTTCGGCGTCCTGCTCGTCGGCAGCGCCGCGCTCAGCCTGCGCCGCTACGCGTCCCGCGCCTGAGGACGCACCGGACGAACTGGGGTGCACGCACCACTGCCCCGGCACGTCGCACCGCGAAGGATCGAGACCGAGGGGTGCACGCGCCCCACCGACGGACCCCCGAACGAACGGATGAGCTCTGATGGCCAAGCCGACAAGCCCGGGACGCACGGCGGGGGCGCACGCCCCCCGCACGCGGCGCCGGCTCAGCACGCCGACCCACCGCATCGCGACATGGAGCGCGACGCACCGCACCAAGGCGATCCTGCTGTGGCTCGTCCTGATCGTCGCGGCCGTCGCGATCGGGGCCCTGCAGCCCCCGCGCACGGCCACCCAGCTCGAGCTGGGGGTCGGGGAGTCGGGCGACGCGGCGCGGATCGCCGCGGACGCCGGGAAGCGTGAGCCGGTCACCGAGAACGTGCTCGTCACGGCGCGCGACGGCCGTCTCCCGGCCGAGGCCGAGACCGCCGTCCTCGACGCCGCGCAGGCGCTGCGGGCGCTCGACGAGGTCGACGAGGTCAACGGCCCCGTGCCGTCCGAGGACGGCTCCGCGCTCCTGCTCCAGGTCGTCGTCGCGGGCGACCCCGACACCGCCGAGGAGCGGGTCCCGGCGCTCCTCGACGCCGTCGCCGGCGTGCAGGCCGACCACCCGGACCTGCGGGTCGAGCAGGTCGGTCCCGCGTCGATCGGCGCCGACTTCCAGGAGTGGCTCGACGCCGACCTGGAGAAGGCGACCACGCTGAGCCTGCCCGTGACGCTCGCGATCCTGCTCGTGGTGTTCGGCGCGATCGTCATGGCCGGCATCCCGGTCGTGCTCGCGATCTCCTCGGTCGGCGCCGGCCTCGGGCTGTGGAGCCTCGCGTCCCAGGTCGTCCCCGACCCCGGCATGGTGCTGCACCTGCTCGTGCTCGTCGGCATGGCCGTCGGCGTCGACTACTCGCTGTTCTACCTGCGCCGGTTCCGCGAGGAGCGCCACGCGGGCCGCGACAACGTCGACGCGATCCAGGTCGCGGCGGCGACCGCGGGCCACTCCGTGGTCGTCTCCGGCCTGGCCGTGATGCTCTCGATGGCCGGGCTCTACCTCGCGGGCGACACGGTCTTCGCCGCGATGGCGACCGGCTCGATCATCGTCGTGGCCATCGCGCTGGTCTCGTCCCTGACGGTCCTGCCCGCGCTGCTCGCGACGTTCGGCCGCTGGGTCGACCGTCCGCGCGTGCCGGTGCTGTGGCGGCTCAGCAACGGCACCGAGCCGCGCGTCGTGCCGGCGCTCGTGCGTCCCGTGCTGAACCACCCGGTCGCGGCGCTCGTGGCGGCCCTCGCGGTCCTCGGCGGGATGGCGTACCCCCTGACCGGGCTCTCGCTCAAGGCCACGCAGATCGAGGACTACCCGCGCACCCTCGACACCATGCAGAGCTACGACCGGCTCCTCGAGGAGTTCCCGGACAGCTCGGCGTCCGACGTGGTGGCGGTCCGCGTGCCCGACGGGGCGCAGGACGAGCTCGCGGAGCAGGTCGAGGCCCTCGTCGAGCGCACGAGCGCGCTGCCCGACCTGTTCGGCGCCGCGGACGAGCCGTGGTTCTCCGCGGACGGGCGCACGGCCGTGGTGCAGGTGCACGTGCCGCACTCCCTCGCGTCGGAGCCCGCCCGCGACTCGGTGCGCGAGCTGCGCGAGCAGGTCGTCCCCGAGACCGTCGGCTCGGTCGACGGGGCACGCGCCGCCGTCGGGGGCGACGTGGCGTCCGACATGGACTACACCGCGAACCTCGACCGGATGCTCCCGGTCGTCGTCGGGGCGGTGCTGCTGCTCGTGTTCGTCATGATGTTCTGGGCGTACCGCTCGATCGCCGTGGCGGCCATCACGGTGGTGCTCAACGTGCTCTCGCTCGCGGCGGCATTCGGCCTGCTGGCGCTCATCTTCCAGGGCACGTGGGCCGAGGGGGTCCTCGGGTTCACGTCGACCGGTCACGTGGTGTCCTGGGTGCCGATGCTGCTGTTCGTGGTGCTGTGCGGGCTCTCGCTGGACTACCACGTCTTCGTGGTGAGCCGGATCCGGGAGAACGCCATCAACGGGATGCCGGTCAAGGGCGCGATCTACGACGGCGTCGTCCGCACGGCCGGGGTCGTGACGAGCGCGGCGGTCGTCATGATCGCCGTCTTCTCGATCTTCGGCGCCCTCACGTTCATCGAGCTCAAGCAGATCGGCGTGGGCCTCGCGGTCGGCATCGCGCTCGACGCGACGATCATCCGCGTGGTCGCCCTGCCCTCGATGATGCTGCTGTGCGAGCGGTTCCTCTGGTGGCCGGGCCGGACGGAGCCGAAGGGCCGGGAGCGGACCCCCGAGGGCCCGCGCGTCGAGGAGCCGGTGCTCGCCGGCCGCCCCTGACCCGGACCGCCCGCACGACCCGCACGACCCCGCCGGGCCCGGTGCTCTCGAGCACCGGGCCCGGCGCCGTCCCGGTCGCGGGTCCGCACCTGCGGCGTCAGTCCCGCGTCAGCCGCCGGTCAGCGCGGGCGACGAGCATCGTCGCGGACGGCGCCGGCGCGCCACGGCCCGGCGTGCGACGCGACGCCGCCGGACGGCGACACCCGTCGGGGCGGCCCGTCCGGGACGACGCCCGAGCGACCAGGGAGTGCACACGATGAGCAGCAACCCGTTCGACGACGTGGACGGAACCTTCCACGTGCTCGTCAACGACGAGGGCCAGTACAGCCTGTGGCCGGACTTCGCGGCCGTCCCTGCCGGGTGGCGCCTGGAGCTGGGGTCCGTCTCGCACGCCGCGGCGACCGCGCACGTCGAGGCCCGCTGGACCACGCTGAGCCCGCGCAGCCTCGCGGCGCGGCACGACGCCTCGTGACCGGCCGCGTGGCGGGACCGGCCGTCGACGTCGTGGGCCTGCGCAAGCGCTACGGCTCGCACGAGGCGCTGCGCGGCATCGACCTCCAGGTGCCCGCGGGCACCGTCCTCGGGCTCCTCGGCCCCAACGGCGCCGGCAAGACCACGATCGTGCGCGTGCTCGCGACGCTTCTCGTGCCGGACGGCGGGTACGCGCGCGTCGCGGGCTTCGACGTCGCACGCGAGCCGCAGGAGGTGCGCCGCCGGATCGGTCTCACGGGCCAGTACGCCGCGGTCGACGACCTCCTCAGCGGCCGGCGCAACCTCGAGCTCGTCGGGCGGCTCCAGCACCTCGGGGCGCGCGCGGCGCGGACCCGCGCGGGCGAGCTCCTCGAGCAGTTCGACCTCACCGACGCGGCGGACCGGCCGGTCCGCGGCTACTCGGGCGGCATGAAGCGCCGCCTCGACCTCGCCGCGAGCCTTGTCGCGACGCCGTCGGTGCTGTTCGTCGACGAGCCGACCACCGGCCTCGACCCGACGAGCCGGCTCGCGCTGTGGCGCGGCGTCCGCGCGCTCGTCGACGACGGCGTGACGGTCGTCCTCACGACGCAGTACCTCGAGGAGGCCGACGAGCTCGCCGACGCCATCGTCGTGGTGCAGGACGGACGCACGATCGCCGAGGGCACGGCCGCCCAGCTCAAGCGGCTCGTCGGCGGCGAGCGCATCGTGGTGACCGCGTCCGACGAGCGGGAGACGCGACGCGCGGCCGGCGTGCTGCGGACCGTCGGCGTGAGCGAGCCCGACGTGGACCTGCGTCGCTGCACGGTGACGGTCGAGGTGACCGACGCGCTGCGGTCGCTGCGCGACGCGACGGCGCGGCTCGCCGACGCCGACGTGCTGGTGCGGACGATCGCGCTGCGCTCGCCGTCGCTCGACGAGGTGTTCGTGCACCTCACCACCCGGGACGAGCCGGCGGGCGCCCGCGAGCCGGTGCTCGTGCCGTGACGCTCGCGCGGGGGGCCGTGGCGGTCTGGTCGACGCGGCCGTCCGCGCGCGCGGCCCTCGTGCTCCCGGCTCGTATACACAACTGACGCTGCCGACGACAATCGGCGGGGGGTGGGGGGGGGGGGGGGGGGGGGGGGGGGCGGGGG
>NZ_JBFTER010000085.1:0-22396 GCF_047229345.1 Cellulomonas jepli
CTGCAAGCCGTGCTCGAGAACTACCTGCGCGCACGGCTCCCCGCACTGAGCGAGACATCCCCGATCGCGCGCGCCCGCCGCGTCGGTCACGACGTCCAGGCGCGCAGCTCCGCGGAACGGGCGTGTGCGCGCGCGAGCTGCTCCGCGACCCGGACCGGCGCCGTGCCGCCCGTCGCCGAGCGTGACGCGAGCGAGCCCTCGACGGTCAGCACCGAGCGGACACCGGGCGTGAGGTGCTCGGAGATGCCGGCGAGGTCGTCCTCGCTCAGGTCCCACAGCTCGATGCCCCGGTCCTCGCACACCCGGACGCACGCGCCCGCGACCTCGTGGGCCACCCGGAACGGCACGCCCTCGCGCACGAGCCACTCCGCGACGTCGGTCGCGAGCGAGAAGCCCTGCGGCGCGAGCTCGGCGAGGCGGTCCGTGTCGAACGTCAGCGTGGCGACCATGCCCGCGAACGCGGGCAGGAGCACCGCGAGCGTGTCGACCTGGTCGAACACCGGCTCCTTGTCCTCCTGCAGGTCGCGGTTGTACGCGAGCGGGAGGCCCTTGAGGGTCGTGAGCAGCCCCGTGAGGTCGCCGACGAGCCGCCCGGCCTTGCCGCGCGCGAGCTCGGCGATGTCCGGGTTCTTCTTCTGCGGCATGATGCTCGACCCGGTCGAGTAGGCGTCGTCGAGGCGGACGAAGCCGAACTCCTTGGTCGCCCACAGGATGATCTCCTCCGCGAAGCGCGACAGGTCGACGCCCGTCATCGCCGCGACGAACGCGAACTCCGCGACGACGTCGCGCGACGCGGTGCCGTCGATCGAGTTCTCGACCGGGCCGTCGAACCCGAGCTCCGCCGCGACCGCCGCGGGGTCGAGCCCGAGCGACGAGCCGGCCAGGGCCCCCGAGCCGTACGGCGAGCGCGCCGCACGGGCGTCCCAGTCGACCCAGCGCTCGACGTCGCGCAGCAGCGGCCAGGCGTGCGCGAGCAGGTGGTGCGCGAGCAGGACCGGCTGCGCGTGCTGCAGGTGCGTCCGCCCGGGCATCGGGGCGTCGCCCGCGGCCGTCGCCTGCGCCAGGACCGCGTCGACCACGTCGAGCACGAGCCCGCCGACGCGACGCGCCTCCTCACGCAGGTAGACGCGCACGAGCGTCGCGATCTGGTCGTTGCGCGAGCGCCCGGCGCGCAGCTTGCCGCCGACCTCCGGTCCGGCCCGCTCGATGAGCCCGCGCTCGAGCGCGGTGTGCACGTCCTCGTCGGCGAGCACCGGGAGGAACGCGCCGCTCGCGACGTCGTCCCGCAGCCGGGACAGCCCGTCGAGCATCGTGGCGAGCTCGGCGTCGTCGAGCAGGCCCGCGCGGTGCAGCACGCGCGCGTGCGCGACCGAGCCCGCGATGTCGTGGCGCGCGAGCCGCCAGTCGAAGTGCGTCGACTGCGACAGCGCCGCGAGCGCCTGCGCGGGGCCGCCGGCGAACCGCCCGCCCCACAGGCTCACGGGCGCCTGCCCGGCGACGGTCCCGGCGCCCCCGTCGCCCGGACCGCCGCCGGACCGCCCGCCCTCGGGCGCGCCGGACGGTGTGCCCGTCGTCCCCGCTGCGTTCGTCATGTCAGTCCGTCCCGACTTCCATCGCGGCGCTCTCGAGCGCCAGCTCCTCGTCGCCGAGGACCGAGGGGTTGTCCGCGATCACGTCGGCGCCGCCCGTGGGCAGGGCACCGAAGAGCGTGCCGTTCTCGACGAGGACCTGGCCCTGGTCGACCGGCTGCTGCGCGTACAGCTCGAGCTTGGCGCGCGAGTCGGCGATGTCGAGGTTGCGCATGGTCAGCTGGCCGATCCGGTCGGTCGGCCCGAACGCCGCCGACTCGGTGCGCTCCATCGAGAGCTTGTCCGGGTGGTACGACAGCGCCGGGCCGTCCGTGCGCAGGATCGTGTAGTCCTCGCCGCGGCGCAGGCGCAGCGTCACCTCGCCGGTGACGACGGACGCGATCCACCGCTGGATCGACTCGCGCAGCATGAGCGCCTGCGGGTCGAGCCAACGCCCCTCGTAGAGCAGGCGGCCGAGCCGGCGGCCCTCGGCGTGGTAGCTCGCGATGGTGTCCTCGTTGTGGATGGCGTTGACGAGCCGCTCGTAGGCGACGAACAGCAGCGCCATGCCGGGGGCCTCGTAGACGCCGCGCGACTTCGCCTCGATGATCCGGTTCTCGATCTGGTCGGACATGCCGAGCCCGTGCCGCCCGCCGACCGCGTTGGCCTCGCGGACCAGCTCCACCGGGTCGTCGTAGCGCACGCCGTTGATCGTGGTCGGCCGGCCCCGCTCGAAGCCGATGGTCACGTCCTCGGTCGCGATCTCCACCTCGGGGTCCCAGAACCGGACGCCCATGATCGGCTGGACCAGCTCGAGCGAGACGTCGAGCTGCTCGAGCGTCTTGGCCTCGTGCGTGGCGCCCCAGATGTTGGCGTCGGTCGAGTACGCCTTCTCGGCGCTGTCCCGGTACGGCAGCTCGTGCTCGACGAGGAACTGGCTCATCTCCGCGCGCCCGCCGAGCTCGGACACGAAGTCCTTGTCGAGCCACGGCTTGTAGATCCGGAGCGACGGGTTCGCGAGGAGCCCGTAGCGGTAGAACCGCTCGATGTCGTTGCCCTTGAACGTCGAGCCGTCGCCCCAGATCTCCACGCCGTCGGACTGCATGGCGCGCACCAGGAGCGTGCCGGTCACGGCGCGGCCCAGGGGGGTCGTGTTGAAGTACGACCGCCCGCCGCTGCGGATGTGGAACGCACCGCACGCCAGCGCGGCCAGGCCCTCCTCGACCAGCGCCCCCTTGCAGTCGACCGCCCGCGAGAGCTCCGCGCCGTACATGAGCGCGCGGTCCGGCACCTGGTCGATCTCGGGCTCGTCGTACTGGCCGAGGTCCGCCGTGTAGGTGCACGGGACCGCCCCGTGGTGACGCATCCAGGCCACGGCGACCGACGTGTCGAGACCGCCCGAGAAGGCGATCCCCACACGCTCGCCCACGGGGAGCTGAGTCAGAACCTTGCTCACGTGTCTTCCTTCTCTCGTGCGTCGTCGCGGCCAGCCGCGAGGTCGAGGAACCGCTGCGCGACGCCCTGGCCGCCGCCCGGGTCGCTGCTGATGACCAGGACGGTGTCGTCACCGGCGATGGTGCCCATCACGCCCGGCATGACCGAGTGGTCGATGGCCGAGGCGAGGAACTGCGCGGCGCCCGGCGGGGTGCGCAGGACGACGAGGTTGCCGGACGCCTCGGCCGTCACGACCAGCTCGGCGCACAGGCGCGCGAGCCTCGCCGCGAGCATCTCCGCGTCGGCCACGGGCGCCGGGGCGCGGTTGCCGCCCTCCGCGGGCACGGTGTAGACGAGCGAGCCGGACGGGGTGCGGACCTTCGTGGCGCGGAGCTCGACGAGGTCGCGCGACAGCGTCGCCTGGGTCACGGAGACACCCTCGCACGCCAGGGCCTCGGCCAGCTCGGACTGCGAGTGGACGGCCCGGCGCGAGAGCAGCCCGGTGATCAGGGCGTGGCGGGCCGCCTTCGTCGGCGGCGAGGTGGCGCCCGCCGTCCCCGCGGTGCTGCCCGGGCTCACGACCGCTCCAGCAACCAGGTCAGCAGCGCCTTCTGCGCGTGCAGGCGGTTCTCGGCCTCGTCCCACACCGCCGACTGCGGCCCGTCGAGCACCTCCGCGGTGATCTCCTTGCCGCGGTAGGCCGGCAGGCAGTGCAGCACGATCGCGTCCGGCGCCGCGGCCGCGAGCGACGCGGCGTTGACCTGGTACGGCACGAACGGCTCGGCCCGCACGTCCGCCGTGGTCTCGTGCCCCATGGAGACCCACGTGTCCGTGGCGATGACGTCGGCGCCCGCGACCGCGACCGCGGGGTCCTGCGTGACGAGGACGGAGCCGCCCGTGCCGGCCGCGACGCGCTCGGCGTCCGCGAGCACGGCCGCGTCGGGCAGGTACCCGGCCGGCGTCGCGACGCGCACGTGCAGGCCCGCGGTCGCCCCGCCGAGCAGGTACGAGTGCGCCATGTTGTTCGCGCCGTCGCCGAGGTACGCGAGCGTCTTCCCGGCGAGCGCGCCGACGCCGCCGCGCAGCTGCGCGATCGTCATGAGGTCCGCGAGCACCTGGCACGGGTGGAACTCGTCCGTGAGCGCGTTCACGACGGGCACCCCGGAGGCGCCCGCCATCGCGTCGATGCGGCTCTGCGCGGACGTGCGCCAGACGATGGCCGCGCACTGGCGGTCCAGGACGCGCGCGGTGTCCTCGATGGGCTCGCCACGCTCGAGCTGCGACGTCCCGGAGTCCAGGAGCAGCGGGTAGCCGCCGAGCTCCGCGACCCCGACCGAGAACGACACGCGCGTGCGCGTCGAGTGCTTGTCGAAGACGAGGGCGACCGCGCGGGGGCCCGCGAGCGGCGTCCGGATGAACCGGTCGTCGCGGAACGCGAGCGCGAGCTCGAGGACCTCGCTCTGCTCCCGGGGGCTCAGGTCGTCGTCGCGCAGGAAGTGCCGCACCATCTCAGGCCTCCGGTCCGAGGTCGCGCGGGAGCCCCGCGAGGAAGTCGACGAGCTGCTGGCCCTGCCCCGCCGTGAGGATGAGGGGCGGCGCGATCCGCAGCGTCGTCGGCGTGCACGGGTTCACGATGATCCCGGCCGCGAGCGCCTGCGCGGCGAGGTCGGCTGCGACGGGACGGGCCAGCTCGACCGCGATCAGGAGGCCCTCGCCGCGCACCTGCGCGACGAGCGGGTGCGCGAGCGCCGTGACCGACGCGCGCAGCCCGGCGCCCACGTCGCGGACGTTCGCCAGCAGGCCGTCGCGCTCGATCACGCCGATCGTCGCGAGCCCCGCCGCGGCGGCGACCGGGTTCCCGCCGAACGTCGTGCCGTGCTGACCCCGGCCCAAGAGCGTCGCCGCCCGCTCGCCGTACGCGACGACCGCGCCGATCGGGAAGCCGCCGCCGAGGCCCTTGGCGAGCGTGACGACGTCCGGGACGATCCCGCCGCCGAGGTGGTCGTGGTGGTGCGCGAGCCAGGCGCCGGTCCGTCCCATGCCGGTCTGCACCTCGTCGAGCGCGAGCAGCGCGCCCGCGGCCGACGTGAGCTCGCGGGCCAGCGCGAGGTACCCGGCGGGCAGCGGCCGCACGCCGGCCTCGCCCTGGATCGGCTCGAGCACGAGCGCCGCGACGTCCGCTCCCCCGCCGTGCTCCGGGGCGAACGCCGCCCGCAGCGCGTCGGTGTCGCCGAACGGCAGGAACTCCACGCCGCCGGGCAGCGGCTCGAACGGCTCGCGGTAGGCAGGCTTGTGGGTCAGCGCGAGCGCCCCCATGCTCCGGCCGTGGAAGGACCCCTCGAGCGCGAGGATGCGCGGGCGGCCGGTGCGGCGCGTCATCTTCACGAGCGCCTCGTTGGCCTCGGTCCCCGAGTTCGTGAAGAACACCCGCGAGCCGTGGGGTGCACGCGCGAGGTCGAGCAGCCGTTCGGCGAGCGCGACCTGCGTGGGCGTCGCGAAGAAGTTCGACACGTGCCCGAGCGTGCCGAGCTGCGCGGAGATCGCCGCGGTGAGCGTCGGGTGCGCGTGCCCGAGGGCGTTCACGGCGATGCCCGCGAGCAGGTCCAGGTACCGGGTGCCGTCGGCGTCCCACACGTAGGCGCCGTCGCCGCGCACGAGCACGCGCTGCGGGGGGCCGAACGTGTCCATGACGGCCGCGGAGTACCGCTGCGTCCAGTGCGCGCCCGAGTCGGGGGCGACGAGGTCACCCGCGCCCGGGGCGACCGGCGCGGCGCCGAGCGCGGCGGACGGGGCGCCCGGGGTCAGGTCGGCGGCGCTCATGACCGTGCCCCCCGGACGGCGGCCTCGTCGACGGCCGGGATCTCGCCCGTGAACGGCGACGGGACCGGCTCGTCGTCGGGCAGCACCATCGTCCCCACCCCGTCGGACGTGAAGACCTCGACGAGGATCGAGTGCGCCGCGCGCCCGTCGATCACGTGCGCGCGGCCGACGCCGCCCTCGACGGCCCGCCAGCACGCCTCCATCTTGGGGCGCATGCCGGCGTCGAGCGTCGGCAGCAGCTCCGCGAGCGCGCTCGACCGGATGCGGCGCACGAGCGACCCCCGGTCGGGCCAGCTCGTGTAGAGGCCCTCGACGTCGGTCAGCACGATGAGCTTGCGGGCGCCGAGCGCCACCGCGAGGGCCGCCGCCGCCGTGTCCGCGTTGACGTTGAGCACCTGCGTGGGGTCCTCGAGGTCCGGGGCGACGGTCGAGACGACCGGGATGCGGCCCGCGTCGAGCAGGTCGAGGACCGCACCGGGGTTGACCTCGACGACGTCGCCGACGAGCCCGATGTCGACGCTCTCGCCGTCGACGACCGCCTGGCGCCGCCGCGCCCGCAGCAGGCCGCCGTCCTCGCCGGACAGGCCGACCGCGTACGGGCCGTGCGCGTTGAGCAGCCCGACGAGCTCGCGCGAGACCTGGCCGGTGAGGACCATCCGGACGACGTCCATCGCCTCGGGCGTCGTGACCCGCAGCCCGCCCCGGAACTCGCTCTCGATGCCGAGCCGGTCGAGCATCGCGTTGATCTGCGGTCCGCCGCCGTGCACCACGACGGGCCGCAGCCCGACCTGGTGCAGGAAGACCATGTCCTCGGCGAACGCGCGCTTGAGGTCGGCGTCGATCATCGCGTTGCCGCCGTACTTGACGACGACGAGCGCGCCCTTGAACCGCTGCAGCCACGGCAGCGCCTCGATGAGGACCTCGGCCTTCTGGTCGGCGCGCAGGTCGGTGCGGGTGTTGAACACGAAGTCGTCGCTCACGGTGGGCCCGTCGGTGCTCATGTCGAGTACGCGCTGTTCTCGTGGACGTAGTCGTGCGAGAGGTCGTTGGTCCAGACCGTCGCGGACGCGTCGCCGGCGTGCAGGTCGATCACGACGTGCACCTCGCGCTGAGAGGCGAGGTCGACCTTCGAGCGGTCCTCGTACGCGCCGCCCGCGCGGCAGACCTGGACGCCGTTGAAGGTGACGTCGAGCTGCGCGGGGTCGTACGCCGCGACCTCGACGGGGACGGTCCCCACCTGGGCGAGGATGCGGCCCCAGTTCGGGTCGTTGCCGAAGATCGCGGTCTTGACCAGGTTGGACCGGGTCACCGCCCGGGCGACGGCGACCGCGGCGTCCTCGGTCTCGGCGTTCACGACCGTGACCTCGACGTCGTGGGTCGCGCCCTCGCAGTCGGCGACCAGCGCCCGTGCGAGGCGCGCGCACACCTCGCGCACGGCCTCGGCGAACTCGGCGGGGTCGGGCGTCACTCCGCTCGCCCCCGAGACGAGCAGCGCGACGGTGTCCGACGTCGACATGCAGCCGTCGGAGTCGATGCGGTCGAGCGTGGTGCCGGTCGCGGCGCGCAGGGCGGAGTCCGCGGTGGCCGCGTCGACGTCGGCGTCCGTGGTGATCACGCAGAGCATCGTCGCCAGCGCGGGCGCCAGCATCCCGGCGCCCTTGGCCATGCCGCCGACCGTCCAGCTGCCCGACGGCGTCTCGACGGTCACGTGCGCCGTCTTCGGGACCGTGTCGGTCGTCATGATCGCGACCGACGCGTCCGGGCCGCCGTCCGCCGTGAGAGCGGGGCCCGCGGCCTCGACACCCGCGAGGAGCTTCTCGCGCGGGAGGCGCTCGCCGATGAGCCCGGTCGACGCGACGAGCACGTCGCCCGACGAGACGCCGAGCACCTCGGCGACCTTCTCGGCCGTCGCGTGCACGTCCTGGAACCCCTCGGGTCCGGTGCACACGTTCGCGCCGCCCGAGTTCAGCACGACGGCGCTCGCGACCCCGTCGGACACCGCCTGGCGCGACCACACGACGGGCGCGCCGACGACGCGGTTGGACGTGAACACCGCGGCCGCGACCTGGGACGGGCCGTCGTTGACCACGAGCGCCAGGTCGGGGCGGCCCGAGGCCTTGAGGCCGGCCGTGACGCCGGCGGCGCGGAAGCCTGCGGCGGCGGTCACGCCGGGCGAGGTGGGGATGTCGGTGCTCACGGGGCGACTCCGTCCAGCGGGAGGCCGAGCGTCTCGGGGAGGCCGAGCGCGAGGTTGAGGGACTGCACGGCCGCGCCGGCGGTCCCCTTGACGAGGTTGTCGATCGCGGTGACCGTCACGACGCGGCCGGCACGCTCGTCGACGGCGACCTGGACGAGCGCGGTGTTGGCGCCGAGCGTCGCGGCGGTCGTCGGCCACTGCCCCTCGGGAAGCAGGTGCACGAACGGCTCGTCGCGGTACGCGTCCTCCCAGGCGGCGCGGACCGACGCGGGGTCGGTGCCGGGCACGAGGCGCGCGGTCGCGGTCGCGAGGATCCCGCGCGCCATCGGGACGAGCGTGGGGGTGAACGAGATGCTCACGTCCGCCGCACCCGCGACGCCGAGGTTCTGCTCGATCTCGGGGACGTGCCGGTGCGTGCCGCCGACGGCGTACGGCTGGGCCGCGCCGAGGGCCTCGCTCGCGAGCAGGTGGGTCTTGAGGGACTTCCCCGCACCCGAGTAGCCGTTGGCGAGCACCGCCACGAGGTCGGTCGGCTCGATCAGCCCCGCGGCGATGCCGGGCTGGAGACCCAGCGTGACGGCCGTGACGTTGCAGCCCGGGACCGCGATGCGCCGGGTGCCCGCGAGCGCGGCGCGCTGGGCGGCGGGCGTCCGCTCCCCCGCGTGCAGCAGCTCGGGCAGCCCGTACGGCCAGGTGCCGGCGTGCGGGTTCCCGTAGAACGCCTCCCAGGCGGCGGCGTCGGCGAGCCGGTGGTCCGCGCCGAGGTCGACGGCGAGCGCGGCGTCCCCGAGCTCGGCCGCGACCGCGCCCGACGCGCCGTGCGGCAGCGCGAGGACGACGACGTCGTGACCTGCAAGCCGGTCGACCTCGGTCGGCGCGAGCACGCGGTCGGCGAGCCGGCGCAGGTGCGGCTGGTGCTGACCGAGCGGCGTCCCGGCGTTGGAGTGCGCCGTGACGGTCCGGATCTCGGCGTCGGGGTGGTCGAGCAGCAGGCGGAGCATCTCCCCGCCCGCGTACCCGCTCGCGCCGGCGACTGCCACGGTGAACGTCATGTGCATGACCATACACGGGACTGCATAGTCATCGCGACCGACTTACGCGCCGACCTGCTCCCGCACCTGCCGCTTGGTCCGCTCGAGCATGCCGGTCATCCCGCGCAGCCGCAGCGGGCTGACCGCCTCGGTGAGCCCGATGGTGAACGGGTAGTCGTCGGGCAGGGCGAGCACCTCGTCGGCCGTCAGCCCCTCGAGGCCCTCCGCGAGGATGGCCGCGAAGCCCCGCGTCGTGGGTGCCTCGGGCGGCGCGGAGGCGTAGAAGTGCACGATCCCGTCGGAATCGACCTCCGAGAAAGCGCGCACGGGCGACTGGCACTCCTCGACGCGCTCGAGCAGGCCCGGCTGCGCGGCGTAGCGCTCCGGCAGCTCGGGCAGCTCGCGGGAGAACTCGAGCAGCAGCTGCAGGCGGTCCGGCTGCGGGACGGCGAGGAACTCCTCGCGGATCCGCGCGAAGGCCTCGGGGACGTGGGACTCAGCCATGGGACCGATCCTCCCACCTTCTCCGGACCGCCCGGCAGGCCGCGTGCCTCACGCCGGGAGGCTCCCCGGCTCCTCGCCCTTGACGATCGGGACGCGCACCGAGTTGCCCCACTCGGTCCACGAGCCGTCGTAGTTGCGCACGTCCTCCAGGCCCAGCAGGTGCTTGAGCGCGAACCACGTGTGGCTCGACCGCTCGCCGATGCGGCAGTACGTGATGACCCGGTCCTCGGGCGTCAGGCCGAGGCCGCCGTCCTGGTAGATCGCCTCGAGCTCGGCGCGCGACTTGTACGTCCCGTCGGCCGCCACGGCCGTCGCCCACGGCACGTTGCGCGCCGTCGGGATGTGGCCCGTGCGCAGCGCACCCTCGTTCGGGTAGTCGGGCATGTGCGCGAGCTCGCCCGTGTACTCCTTGGGCGAGCGGATGTCGACGATCGGGTTCCCGAGGTGCGCGAGGACGTCCTCCTTGAACGCGCGCAGCGTCCGGTCGTCGCGCTCGACGACGGGGTACTCGACGGGCGTCGGCGTCGGGACCTCGGTCGTGAGCTCGCGGCCCTCGGCGATCCACGTGTTCCGGCCGCCGTCGAGCAGGCGCACGTCCTCGTGGCCGAACAGCGAGAGCACCCACAGGGTGTAGGCCGCCCACCAGTTGTTCTTGTCGCCGTAGATCACGACGGTCGTGTCGCGACCGATGCCCTTGGAGCCCAGCAGCTGCGCGAGACGCTCGCCGTCCACGTAGTCGCGCACGTCGGCGTCGTTGAGGTCCGTGTGCCAGTCGATCTTGACCGCACCCGGGATGTGCCCGGTCTCGTAGAGCAGCACGTCCTCGTCCGACTCGACGACCACGAGACCCTCGGCGCCGAGGTGGTCGGCGAGCCACTGGGTCGTCACGAGACGCTCCGGGTGCGCGTACTGCGCGAGCTTCTCCGACGTCGTGTCGATCTCCACCGTCATGCCAGCTCCGTCCGCCGTGGAGCCCCCGTCGGACCCCGCGGGCCTGAGCCTGCGAGCGCGGCGCGGCACGCGTCAAGGCAGGACGGCGAGGTGCACACATCGTGAGACGACGTGTCCGCCGCGGATGATCCGGCCCGCGCCCGGCGTTGCGCCCGGCGTGCAGACGATCCAGGCCGGCAGCGCCGGCGGCCCCGAGGTCCTCGAGCTCGTCGAGCTCCCCACGCCCGAGCCCGGGCCCGGCCAGGTGCGCGTGCGCGTCGCCGCGGCGGGCGTGAACTTCATCGACACCTACCGCCGCTCAGGGCTGTACCCCGTCCCGTTCCCGCACGTCGTGGGCGGCGAGGGCGCGGGCACGGTCGAGGCCCTCGGCGACGGGGTCACCGGGACAGCCGTGGGCGACCGCGTCGCGTGGGCGTCCGGCGCACCCGGCTCGTACGCGGAGCAGGTGCTGCTCGACGTGGAGCACGCGGTGCCGGTGCCCGCGGGCGTCGACCTCACGACCGCCGCGGCGCTGCTGCTCCAGGGGATGACCGCGCACTACCTCGTCGCGTCGACGTTCCCCGTCGCCGCCGGCCAGGACGTGCTCGTGCACGCCGCGGCCGGAGGCGTGGGGCTGCTCCTGACCCAGCTCGCCGTCGCGCGCGGCGCCCGCGTGCTGGCCACCGTCGGCGCTGCCGAGAAGGAGGACCTGGCGCGCGGCGCCGGGGCCACCGAGGTGATCCGGTACGACCTGCTCGACGACCTCGCGGCCGAGCTGCCCGCGCGCGTGCGCGAGCTCACCGGCGGCGCCGGCGTCCACACGGTGTTCGACGGCGTCGGGCGCGCGACGTTCGACGCCTCGCTCGCGTCGCTGCGCCCGCGCGGCGGCCTCGCGCTGTTCGGCGCCGCGTCCGGTCCCGTCCCCCCGCTCGACCCCCAGCGGCTCAACGCCGCCGGGTCGCTGTTCCTGACCCGCCCCACGCTCGCGCACTACACCGCGACGCGCGAGGAGCTGCTGTGGCGGGCCGGCGAGCTGCTCGACGCGGTCGCCGCCGGCACGCTCGACGTCCGGGTCGGGGCGACGTTCGCGCTGCGCGACGCCGCGGAGGCGCACCGCGCGCTCGAGGGGCGTGCGACGACCGGGAAGGTCGTCCTGCTCCCGTGAGCGTCCCGCTGCCCGCAGCCGGCACACCCGTCCCGCGCGCGGCACGCCTGGACGACGTCCCCGCGCTCGCCGTGCTCAACGACGCCGCGGTCCCGGCCGTCAACGCGCTGGGTGCCGCCGGGCTGGCCGCGCACCTGCCCGCGTGCGACGTCGCGCTCGTCGTCGACGACCCCGCGACCGGCGCGCCGCTCGCGTTCCTGCTCGCGCTCGCCCCCGGCGCCGCGTACGCGAGCGAGAACTACCGGTGGTTCTCGACGCACCGGCCCGGCTCGCTCTACGTCGACCGGATCGTCGTCGCGCCGCACGGTCACGGTCGCGGCGTGGGCCGTGCGCTCTACGGCGCGGTCGACGACGCCGCCGTCCGGGCCGGGCTCGCCGAGGTCACGTGCGAGGTCAACCTCGACCCGCCCAACCCGTCGTCGCTCGCGTTCCACCGGCGGCTCGGGTTCGCGCAGGTCGGCGAGCAGCTGACGTCCGGGGGAACGGTCCGGGTCGCGCTGCTCGCGCGCGGGGTCGGCGCGGCCTGAGCTCCGCCCGGGGCTCCGCACCGCGCGCTCGCGGTGCGGAGCCGCCCCTCAGCGCACGGCGGCGGGCTCGGGCTCGGTCGACACCCGCGACGGCCGGGGCCACGACGGCATCGACGTGCCCTGGGCGAAGAACAGCCACTCGTGCCGGCACGAGCGCACGAAGGCCTCGAGCATCCGCGCGCGCCCGGCCGGACCGGCGGAGCGCGCGGCGTCGTCGGTCAGCTCGCGCGCCCGGTCCGACGCCCGCGCGAACTCGGGGTCGCCGTAGGTCGCGATCCAGTCGGCGTACGGGTGCCCGTCGAGCTCGGCGCGGGCGAGCAGGCGCGCGCCGATGTCCGCGTACAGCCAGTAGCACGGGAGCACCGCGGCGAGCAGCTCCGCGTACGAGCCGCTCGCCGCGACCGCCCGCAGGTGGTCGGTGTACGCGGCGGTCACCGGTGACGTCGTCGCACCGCCCGCCGCGACGCCGTACCTCCCGAGCCAGCGACGGTGGAGGTCCGACTCGACCGCGAGGCAGTGGTGCGCGCCGCGCGCGAAGAACTCCTGCGCCCCGCGGTCCGGGGCCAGCTCGCTCGCCCGAGCCAGGACGCGGGAGTACTCGCGCAGGTACAGCGCGTCCTGCGCGAGGTAGAACGCGAACTGCTCCGCCTCGAGCGTCCCGGCGGCGAGCCCGCGGACGAACGCGAGCTCGTCGCACGCCTCCCGCAGGTCCGCGACCTGCTCCCACGCCTCGTCGGTGAAGCGCCGCGCGCTCCCCTGCCGGTGCGCGTGGTCCACGGGACCGTTGCCCGTGCCGACCTGCAGAGCACCGCCGGCCCGGAGGGCGCCCGTGAGCCACTGCTTGGCCTCGCGCACCGCCGCGACCCAGTCGTCGCGCTGCGGGCGCAGCGTCGCGACCGCGGCGGACAGCGAGCAGCCGGTCCCGTGCGTGTGGAGCGTCGCGACGCGAGGCGCGTCGATCTCGACGGTCGCCTCCGCGGTCACGACGGCGTCCGGGCTCCGGCCCGGCTCCCCCGCGAGGTGACCGCCCTTGACCAGCACCGCGGTGCCGTGCCGGCGCGCGAGCCGGGCACCCTGGTCGAGCGCCTCGGGCCACGTGGCAGCGACCGGCTCGCCCAGCAGGACCGCGAGCTCGGGCAGGTTGGGCGTCACGAGGTCGGCGTGCGCGAGCAGCGACCGGACCGCGTCCTCGGCCCCGCCGTCCAGCAGACGGTCGCCGCTCGTCGCGACCATCACCGGGTCGAGCACCACGTACGGCGGCCGGTGCACCGCGAGCCACGCGCCGAGCTCGCGGGCGACGGCCTCGGTCGCGACCATGCCGATCTTCAGCGCGTCGACCGTGACGTCGTCGCTCACCGCGTCGAGCTGTGCGCGCAGGAACGCGGGATCCGGGACGTGGCTCGTGCGCACGCCGCGGGTGTTCTGCGCGACGAGCGCGGTGACCACGGCCATGCCGTACCCGCCGTGCGCCGCGATCGACTTGAGGTCCGCCTGGATGCCCGCACCGCCGGTCGGGTCGGTGCCCGCGACCGACAGGACGCGCGGACGGCTCGGGCCGCCCGGCGCGCCGAAGCGGAGGCGGTCCGGCGCGTCGTCGGGGCCGGCCGGTTCGTCCGCCGGCACGGCGACGCCCCCGACGGGCGCGGTCACGAGGCGCTCGCGGCGTGCGAGCGGGCCCGGGCCCACGCGGCGACGAGCTCGGTGGCTGCGGCGTACGGCGCGGGGTGCGCGCACACCGCGGACACCACCGCGAGGCCCACGGCGCCCGCGAGGCGGACGGGCTCGGCGTCCTCGACGGTCAGCCCGCCGATCGCGACGACCGGCAGCGTCGAGCGGCGCGCGACGGCGGCGAGCCCGTCGAGCCCGATGGGGTCCGCGGCGTCGGGCTTGGTCGGGGTCGCCCGCACCGGTCCGGCGCCGAGGTAGTCGACGACGCCGGTCCGCAGCGCCGCGTCGACGTCCTCGTCACGCGCGGCCGAGACGCCGATCAGCGTCCCGGCGCCCAGCAGCCGCCGCGCGTCGACGGCCGGGAGGTCGGACTGCCCGAGGTGCACGCCGTCGACCCGCGCTCCCCGGCGACGGGCCGCGAGCACGACGTCGACCCGGTCGTCGACCACGAGCGCGGGCGGGCCGACGAACCGCGCGAGCCGGCCGGCCGCGGCGACCGTGAGGTCGAGCAGCGCCCGCACGTCGCGGTCCTTCGCGCGCAGCTGGACGACACCGAGCCCGGCGTGCGCCGCCGCGTCCACGACGTCGAGCGGATCGTGCCCGGCCCGCTCGCAGACGGCGGCGTCGAGCACGAGGTACGGCCCGGGCGGCAGCGCGGCGCTCATGCGCGGGCCCCGGCAGCCGTCAGCGCGCCGACGTGCAGACCTGCGGCCGCCCGCTCGACGAGCGTGTCCGCGGTCAGGGCGTGCACGGCGTCGACGAACGCCGCCGCGAACGACCCGGGCCCGCGCGCCACGAGGGCGGCGTCGGTCGCGGCCTCGTTGAACCAGGCGCTGGCCGTCACCGCCGCGACGAGGGGGCTCGCGACGGCGCTCGTCGCGGCGACGAGCCCGCCGAGCGCGCACCCGCCCCCGGTCATCATGGTCAGGAGCGGGTCGCCGCCGGTGAGCCGCACGACGGTCACGCCGTCGGTCACGAGGTCCGTCGCCCCCGACACCGCCACGACCGCCCCGGTGCGCCCGGCGATCGCCACGGCGGCGGCGAGCGCGTCGTCGACGTCGTCACGCGCGTCGACCCCGCGGCCCGTGGACGCCAGCCCCGCGAGCGCCCGGATCTCGCTCGCGTTACCCCGGACCACCGCCGGGGTGTGCACGAGGATCTCGGCCGCGAGACGCGTCCGCAGCGAGAGCACCCCGACCGCGACCGGGTCGAGGACCCACGGCGTGCGGGCGCCCTCCGCTGCGGCCACCGTCGAGCGGATCGACACGCGGTGGTCCGCACCCATCGTCCCGAGGTTCACGAGCACCGCGTCCGCGACGTGCGCGAGCTCCTCCGCCTCGCCCGGCGTCGCGACCATCGCCGGGGAGGCACCCGCGGCGAGCAGCACGTTCGCGACCAGGTTGACCGTGACCTCGTTCGTGAGGCACTGGACGAACGGTGTGCGGTGCCGGACCTGCTTGGCGGCCTCGTGCACGGCGTCGAGGAGCGCGTCACGCCCCGCGGCCGAGCCGGCCGGTGCGGCCGCGTCGTTCTCAGGCGCATGAGTCATCTCATGACATCCCTTCGCTAGTACGAACTAGATCAGGTTCGACGGGTGTGATCTCAGCTCGCCCGCACCGGTCGCAGCCGGTACGCGAGCACCCCGTGTCATTCGCGGCTCACCTTATTCGGACACGCGCCGCGCCGGAAGCGTTCCGCGCGCCGTCCCCGGGCGCGTCGGCGAGGCGTGTCGGCGCGCTCCGCGCTCGACGGCTGTCGAGCCGTCGGCGGGCGCGCGCCCCGGGTGCACGCTCCCCGGGCGCGCGTCGCCGGGACGGACCGACCGGGCCCGCCGCCGCTCGCCGGGGACGACCAGGGCGCCCGCCCCCCGGAGGGAACGGGCGCCCTGGTGCGCGACCCACCCGTCAGGCGCGCAGCTGCGCCCCGAACCGCCGGTCCGCCTCGGCGACGACGGCCGCGCGTACCGCGGCCGTCTCGTCCGCGGTCAGCGTGCGGTCGGCCGCGCGCAGGCGCAGCGAGAACGCGAGGGACTTCTTGCCGTCCCCGACCTGCGGCCCGGTGTAGACGTCGAACAGCCGCAGCTCCTCGAGCACGTCGCCCGCCGGGCTCGACACCGCACCGGCGCGGACCGCGGCCTGCACGTCGCCCGCGGGGACGTCGGCGTCGACCACGAGCGCGACGTCCTCCTTCGCGACCGGGAACGTCGAGACCTCGACGACCTGGACGGGCTCGGTCGGCGCGGCCGCGAGCAGCACGTCGAGGTCGACCTCGAACGCGGCCGCCCGCGCCGGGAGGCCGAGCGCCGCGACGACCTTCGGGTGCAGCTCGCCCGCGTGCCCGGCGAGCGTCCCGTCCACCGTCTCGAGGCGCGCGCACCGGCCCGGGTGCCACGGCGCGTGGTCCGCGTCCTGGCGCACGACGAGCTCGACCCCGAGCGTGCGCGCGACCAGCAGGGCGCCCGCAACCGCGTCGGAGTGGTCCGCGCGCCGGCCCGGACCCCACCACCCGGCGGGGTCGCGCTGCCCGGTCAGGACCCCGGCGAGACGCCGCGGCTGCGCCGGGACGGCGGCCCGCAGCGCCGCGAGGTCCGCGTCCGAGGGCCGCACCCCACCGGGCAGGCGCGGCGCCGGCTGCGCACCCGCGGCCGGACGGGTCGCGAGCCCGATCTCGAAGACCGCGAGGTCCGTGGTCCCGCGGCTCACGTTGCGGCGTGCCGTGTCGAGCAGCGTCGCGAGCAGGCTCGTGCGCATCTCGGGCTGCGAGTCGTCGAGGGGGTTGACGAGGCGCAGGGCGCGTCGCCGGTCGTCGTCCGCCGGGAGGCCGAGCACGTCGTGCTGCTCGGGGGCGACGAACGGGTAGCTCAGCGTCTCGACCCAACCCGCACCGACGAGCGCGCCCGCGACGGCCCGGCGGGCACGCTGACCCTCGGTGAGCCCTCGCCCGACGGGAGCGACGGGGAGCACGGACGGGATCTCGGAGTACCCGCGCAGCCGCGCGACCTCCTCGACCAGGTCGACCGGCACGGCCAGGTCCGGGCGCCAGCTCGGCACCCGCACGAGCACGCGGCCCGGCGCGTCCGCGTCCGTCACCGCGCAGCCGATCTCGGTGAGCGTCTCGCGGACCTGCTCGGGCGTGTACCCGACGCCGACGAGCCGTGCGGGCAGGTCGAGCTCCAGCTCGACGACCGGCGGCTCGCCCGTGCGGTCCACGTCGGTGAGCCCGTCGTCGGGCGTCCCGCCGCCGTGCTCGACGAGCAGCTCGACGACCCGGGCGACCGCGACGCGTGCGAGCCGCGGGTCGACGCCCCGCTCGAAGCGCTTGGCCGCCTCGCTCGGCAGCTTGTGCCGCCGTGCCGTGCGGGCGACGCTGATCGGGTCGAAGTGCGCGGCCTCGACCAGCAGGTCGGTGGTCGCCTCGCTCACCTCGGACTCCGCACCGCCCATCACCCCGGCCAGGCCGAGGATGCGGCTCGCGCGCGCACCCTCCGGGCTGTCCGTGACGAGCAGGTCCTCGGTCGACAGGACGCGGTCCTGGTCGTCGAGCGTGCGCAGGCGCTCCCCCTGCCGGGCCCGGCGCACCACGACGGGCGCCGAGAGCTGCGCGAGGTCGTAGGCGTGCAGCGGCTGGCCGAGGTCGAGCATCACGTAGTTCGTGACGTCGACCGCGAGCGAGATGGGCCGCATCCCGGCCTGGGTCAGGCGGCGCTGCATCCACGCGGGCGACGGGCCGGACGCGGCGACGCCGCGCACGACCTGCGCGACGAACCGGTCCGCCCCCGGCAGGCCGTCGATCGGCGCGTCGTCGTCGAGCTCGACGGGGAACCCGCCGGTCGCGGGCGCGTCCGGCACGGGCAGCCCCGGGTCACGGAACGTCGCGCCGGTCGAGTGGGAGTACTCGCGCGCCACGCCGCGCATCGAGAAGCAGTAGCCGCGGTCCGGCGTCACGTTGATCTCGAGGACCTCCTCGCCGAGCCCCAGGAGCTCGCGCGCGTCGGTCCCCGGCTCGGCGTCGAGCCCGAGCCGCGAGATCACGATGATGCCGTCGTGGTCCTCGCCGAGGCCGAGCTCGCGCGCCGAGCAGATCATGCCGTCGGACACGTGCCCGTACGTCTTGCGCGCGGCGATCGGGAACGGCCCGGGCAGCACCGCGCCGGGCAGCGCGACGACCACGCGGTCGCCGACGTCGAAGTTGTGCGCGCCGCACACGATGCCGCGCGGCGAGCCGTCCTCCTCGTTGTGCGCGCCCACGTCGACGCGGCACCAGTTGATCGTCTTGCCGTTCTTCTGCGGCTCGGGCGTGCGCTCGACGACCTGGCCGACCACGAGCGGGCCCGTGACGGCGGCGGGGTGGATCGCCTCCTCCTCGAGCCCGACCCGGACCAGGTCCGCGGCGAGCTGCTCGGCAGTCGTGCCGGCGGGGAGGTCGACGTGCTCGGCGAGCCACGTCAGCGGGATGCGCGGCATCAGGCCACCCCTCCCAGCTGCGCGGAGAAGCGCACGTCGCCCTCGACCATGTCGCGCATGTCGGCGATGCCGTGGCGCAGCATGAGCGCACGCTCGACGCCGACCCCGAACGCGAACCCGGAGTACACGTCGGGGTCGATGCCCGCGGCGCGCAGCACGTTCGGGTTGACCATCCCGCACCCTCCCCACTCGATCCAGCCGGCCCCGCCCTTCTTCTGCGGGAACCACAGGTCCATCTCCGCGCTCGGCTCCGTGAACGGGAAGTACGCGGGCCGCAGGCGCGTGCGGGCCTCCGGACCGAAGACCGCCCGCGCGAAGTGGTCGAGCGTGCCCTTGAGGTGCGCCATCGTCAGGCCCTTGTCCACCGCGAGGCCCTCGACCTGGTGGAACACCGGGGTGTGCGTCGCGTCGAGCTCGTCGGTGCGGAAGACCTTGCCCGGGCACGCGATGTACACGGGCAGCTCGCGCTCGAGCAGCGTGCGCGCCTGCACGGGCGAGGTGTGCGTGCGCAGCACGAGGCCCGACGCCTCCCCCGGCTCCGCACCCTCGACGAAGAACGTGTCCTGCATCTGGCGCGCCGGGTGGTCGACGCCGAAGTTGAGCGCGTCGAAGTTGAACCACTCGGCCTCCACCTCGGGGCCCTCGGCGATCTCCCAGCCCATCGCGACGAACATGTCGGCGATGCGCTCCTGGAGCGTCTCGAGCGGGTGCCGGGCGCCGGCGTGACGGCGCTCGGCCGGGAGCGTCACGTCGAGGCGCTCCTCGACGAGCACGCGGGCGTCGCGCTCGGCCTCGAGCTCGACCTGGCGTGCGGCGAGCGCGGCGCCCAGGCGACCGCGCGCGGAGCCGAGCAGCTTGCCGGCGACGGCCTTCTCGGCCGGGGCCAGCCGGCCGATCTCGCGGTTCGCGAGCGAGAGGCGGCTGCGGTCGCCGACGTGCTCGAGGCGCGCGGCCTTGAGCTCGTCGAGGTCGGAGGCCTTCGCGAGCGCCGCGAGGGCGTCCGAGAGCGCCGCCTCGACGCCGTCGGCGTCGAGCGGGGACAGGGGTGAGGAGGACATGCGGACCTTCCAGGCGGGGAGGGTGCGGCCGGTCCGACGAGGGTCCCGGCCAGCTGGGCAGTCTAGTGGCGCCCGTCCCGGGGACCGGCGGCTCGCTCGGCGAGCGCCTGAGGCCGCTCCCGCAGGAGCGACCCGGTCACGTGCGCAGCGTCAGCGGCGCGGCCCGGGAACGGGCCCGGGAAATCGGCGACCACGGGTCACCGGCGCGTCACGTCGCGAGGCTGGCATGGGCACCATGCTGCCACAGGGCCGGGTCGCGCACCGGCACGACGGCCCTCTCACGCGCCGCCGAGCCGCCATGAGTCCACCGGGGTGTAGAGCGGACCGCCGGCCCGCCCCGCGCCCGGCTCCGACTCGACGAGCAGCAGCTCCTCGACGGTCCACGCAGGACCCTCGTACACGGCGAGCGCTCGCACGAGCGCGTCGACGGGCGCGCTCGGCGGCTCGTCGTCGGGCCGGCGTCGCGAGCGGCGCGTGGGCCGGGCCGAGGGGCTGACGCGACCGACCGTGAGGTGCGGGCGGGAGCGGACCCGCTCGTCGGGGCGGGTGCCCGCCTCCTCGCCGGCGTCGGCAGCCCGGGCGCTCAGCCGGTTCATCGCCTCGACCTCGCCGCTCGCCCCGACCCACAGCGTGCGGTGCGAGAACACGCCGGCCCCGCGCAGCCGCAGCTCGAAGGGCTCCGCCTCGTCGGCGACGCCCGCGAGCCCGCGTGCCAGGTCCTCGGACACCCCGGCGGGGACCTCGCCGTAGAACGCGACCGTCAGGTGCCGGTTCTCCTCCGCGGTCCACCGCACCGGGGACGTCCGGTCGTCGGCCACCGCACCGGCGCGCACGACGCGCAGCGCGAGGTCGAGGTGGTCGAGGACGTCAGCAGGGGGCCGCACGGCGGCGAAGAGGCGCACCGCACCAGGGTCTCAGGAGCACGCGGGCGCCCGGTACCGCGGTCGTGGTCGGGGTGCCCGAGCCCCGCGGCGCGCCGGCTGCCGGGTCAGCGCTGCGCGCGCGAGCTCGCGTACAGGCACACCGTGGCGGCGGTCGCGAGGTTGAGCGACTCGGCACGCCCGCGGATCGGGACCCGCACGACCGCGTCGGCCAGCGCACGGTCCGCGTCCGGGAGACCCCACGCCTCGTTGCCGAAGACCCAGGCGGTCGGGCCGGACAGGTCGGGCGCCGCGCCGGCACCGGGCGTCCGGGCCCCCACTGCCGCGTCGGGCTCCCCACCGCGCGGCGCCGTGCCGGGCGTGCCGCCGTGACCCGCGACGTCGAGCAGGTCGTCGAGGTCGTGCTCCCCCGCGCCGTCCGCCGCGAGGACCGCGAGCCCGGCTCCGCGCAGGCCAGCGACGACCTCGGCCAGGGACACCCCCGTCACGACGGGCAGGTGGAACAGCGACCCGGCCGTGGAGCGGACCACCTTCGGGTTGTGCACGTCGACGCTCTCGGCCGTGAGGACGACGGCATCGGCGCCCGCGGCGTCGGCCGCCCGGACGACCGCCCCGGCGTTGCCCGGGTCCCGGACGCGCGAGAGGACCGCGACGAGCCGCGGGGAGCCGGCCAGGACCTCGGCGAGCGTCACGTCGCGGGGCTCCGCGACGGCCAGGACGTGCTGGGCGTCCGGGCTCATCGCGTCGAGCACCGCGGGTGTCGCGAGGTGCGTCCGGACCCTCGCGGCGCGGGCGGCCGCCACGATCTCCCCGTACCGCTCGGCCGCGGCCTCGGTCACGTAGAGGTCCCGCACCCGTGCGGCGTCCTCCCGCACGAGCTCCCGCACGGACTGGGGACCCTCGACGAGGAACTGCCCGTGACGTGCACGCGCCGAGCGCCCCGCGAGCGCGCGGACGGCCTTGACGCGGTCCGCGCGCGGGTTGTCGAGCATCGGGCGTGCCCGGTCGGGCGCGGCGGGGTCGGGGCTCGTGGCGCTCATGGCGTCATCCTCTCGCGCCGCGGGGTGCGGCTCGGGCGTGCGGGGTCGCCGGCTGGGCCGCTCAGGGGGACGACGCGGGCGCGACCGGCGGGCGTGCTCGGCCGTTCGCGGCGGACGACCGGCAGCACGCATGACGACGCCCCCGTGGTCACGTGGACCACGGGGGCGTCGTGCGTGTGCGAGCGTGCGTCAGGCCGCCGAGGCGGGGGCGTTGACGTCCGCCGGGAGGGCCGCCTTCGCGACCTGGACGAGCGCCGCGAACGCCGGGGCGTCGCTGACGGCGAGCTCGGCGAGGACGCGACGGTCGACCTCGACACCCGCGAGCTTGAGGCCCTGGATGAGGCGGTTGTACGTCATGCCCTGCTCGCGAGCCGCCGCGTTGATGCGCTGGATCCACAGCTTGCGGAAGTCGCCCTTGCGCGCCTTGCGGTCACGGTAGGCGTAGACGAGGGAGTGGGTGACCTGCTCCTTCGCCTTGCGGTACAGGCGCGAACGCTGGCCGCGGTAACCGCTGGCGCGCTCGAGGGTAGTGCGGCGCTTCTTCTGGGCGTTGACCGCCCGCTTCACGCGTGCCACGTGATGCTCCTTGCGTTTCGGGGCTCACAGGTGAGTCCGGGGCGCTCGCGCGCCCCCGGGCTCACTTGCCGAGCAGCTTCTTGATCTTCGGGGTGTCAGCGGCGGAGACGACGACGTCACCGGCGATGCGGCGCGTACGGCGGCTCGACTTGTGCTCGAGCAGGTGGCGCCCGCCTGCCTGCTCGCGCATGACCTTGCCGCTGCCGGTGATCCGGAAGCGCTTCTTGGCACCGGAGTGCGTCTTGTTCTTCGGCATGGCTGCCGCTCTCTCCTTGAGGTCGCATCGCGCGGGGCCGCGCGACTCGTTCGTGCGGGGGTCCTGGTGAGGATCCCCGTGGGGAAGTCAGGCCTTGGCGTCCTCGCTGCTCGACGAGGGCGCCGGGCGCGGGGCCGGCTTCACACCGCTCGGGGCCGGTCGCGGGACCGGCTTGGGCAGCGCCGACGGCTTCGGGGCGGCCACGGGCTTGGCCGCCGCGGGACGCGGGGCCGGTGCCGGTGCCGCTGCCGGAGCTGCCGCGGGACGCGGCGCCGAGG
>NZ_JBFTER010000086.1:0-22026 GCF_047229345.1 Cellulomonas jepli
CTGCGAGCCTGCCGCCGCGGCCTCGCGCCGGCCACCGACCGGACCGCACCGCGCCCGACGCCCGTCCGGCGGCCCGCACCCCGCTCAGGGCCGGATGCCGGCCACCCCGCACCGGCGGCACTCGTACGCGTACCCACCGCCCTCGTCGTCGCGCGGCACCTTCGTCGCGTCGTGCCCGAGGACCCGGCAGACCAGTGCCTTGAACGAGACCACGACGACCTCCTCGACCGCTGGGGAGCACCACGGACACGCGGTGCCGGGGGGACGTCGCGCGACGACCTCGCCCATCCTCCCCGCGCCGGAGCCCTCGTGCTCACCGACGCACCCGTCCCGGCGGCCCGCCACAGGCCTGCGACGAGACCCGACCGACGGCTCCCGACCTGTGCCCTGCGAGGCACCAGGGGTGCACCCGTCAGGCACCCGACCCGTCCCCGACCGCTGCCCCGGCGGCTCCCGCACCACGGGAGCGGGCGGTGCCACCGTGCTGTAGGTGCTGTCGACACGAAGGAGAGGCCCATGCCGACCATCTCGGGCTGCACGCTCGCGCTCGCCGGGCAGACGTGGGCCGACGTCACGCTCACCGTGAGCTACACGCTGACGCTGACGGCGCTCGAGCTCCATCTCGCCGACCACGGGCTGGCGTTCGAGGAGCGGGTCCAGGTCGTCGGGGACGACGAGGGGACCGCGACGGACGTGGTCCTGCACACGTTCCCGAGCCAGGCGATCCCCGTGACCACCGGTCAGTCGACGTACAGCCGGACGCGCCAGCTCACCGTCGACGCGGGGACGCTCGACGAGGACCGGGCGACGCCCGGCGGGGGGTGGGGCGGCTGGGGCCCGAGCGTCCCGCAGCCCGACGAGCTGGTCGCGCACGTCGAGATCCGGTACGTCGGCCTCGGTCCGGTCACGACGACGGCCGACAGCCCCGTCCTGACCGTGAACGCGTTCTGACCGGCGGCGCATACTGGTCAGGTGCGTGCGCGGGAGGCAGCGCCGCACGACCGAGATCGAGCGGAGGCCGGCACCATGAGCACCCCCACAGGCACCGCCGTCGCGGAGGGGACGACGACCCCGACCGCCGCGCCCGCCGTCGACCTGGACGACCCGCGCGAGCAGATCGAGGTCGGCGTGCTGCTGGCCAACGGCCGCCTCGCCGGTCGGCGGTTCGGCTCCCGCGCCGAGGCCGAGGCGTGGGCCCGGCCCGACGAGGGCGACCAGGTCGTGGAGTACAACCTCGTGTGCGAGTGCTCGGTCTGACCCCGGGCACGGCACGGGCCTGAGCGTCGCCGCGATCGGACCCCGCGTCGACGCCGCGATCCGACCCCGCGTCGTCGCCGCACCACGGCGTCCCGCGGTCGCACGCCCGTGCGGAGCCGTCAGCGCGTCGCCCAGAACGCCACGGCGCCCGCCGCCGCGACGTTGAGCGAGTCCACCCCGCCCGCCATCGGGATCCGCACGGTCTGCCGCGCGGTCGCGATCGTCTCGGCCTTGAGCCCGTCCCCCTCGGCACCGAGGATCAGCGCGAGCCGCTCGGGCGGGTCGGCCGCGAGCTCGTCGAGCGTCACGGCGTCGTCGCGCAGCGCGAGCGCCACGGTCACGAACCCCTCGTCGTGCAGCAGCTCCATGCCGCCCGGCCACGGGTCGATCCGCGTCCACGGCACCTGGAACACCGTGCCCATCGAGACCCGCACGCTGCGCCGGTAGAGCGGGTCGGCACAGCGCGGCGTGACGAGCACCGCGTCGACCCCCAGGGCCGCGGCGCTCCGGAACGCCGCCCCGACGTTGGTGTGGTCGACGACGTCCTCGAGCACCGCGACACGGCGCGCCCCCGCACCGTCCCGGGCGCCGGCGAGCAGGTCGTGCAGCGCGGGCAGCGGCGGCCGGTGCATCGCGGCGAGCGCACCGCGGTGCACGTGGAAGCCGGTGATCGCCTCGAGCACGTCGGGCTCGGCGACGTAGACGGGGACCGCGGTGCCGTCGTCGGGCAGGCTCGCGAGCATCTCCTCGAGGTCCGGCAGCCAGCGGGGCGCGACGAGCACCGAGCGGGGGCGGTGCCCGGCAGCGAGCGCGCGGCGCAGCACGGTCGAGCTCTCCGCGATGTAGAGGCCCTTCTCGGGCTCGTGGCGCGAGCGCAGCGCGACGTCGGTCAGCGAGACGTAGTCGGCGAGCCGGGGATCCGTCGGGTCGGTCAGCGTCACGAGGTCGGGCGTCGGCACGGCACCATCATCCCGCGTGCGCGCCGCGGTCCTGCGCGTCGACCGGACCGGCAGGCGCGCTCACGCCCGCAGCTCGGGCCCGTCCACGCGCGACGCGCGGCCCGATGAACGCCGCGAACGCACCGACCAGGGCCATGACGGGCACGAGCAGGAACGCCGTGTGCGCGCCGAACTCGTCCGCGAGCGCCCCGAGCACGAACGGTGCGACGCCGATCGCCGCTCCACCGGCGAACGTCGCCCGCGACTGCGCGCGGTCGGCGGCGCCGCCGGCGGTCGAGAGCAGCAGCGCGATCGACAGCGGGTACTGCGCGCCGTACCCGAAGCCGGCGATCACGAGCCCGGTGAGCGCGACGGCCGGGTCGGTCGCCGTCCAGAGCACCGCCCAGCCGACGATCGCGAGCAGGAACGAGCAGGCGAGCAGCGTCGCGGGCTCGATCCGCAGCGAGAGGGGGCCGACGACGAACCGGATGACCGACATGCCTGCGACGAGACCGGCGGTCGCGGCCGTCGCGATCCCGGCGGGGGCGCCGGTCTGCTGCGTGATGAGGTCGGCGGACCAGAAGGTGGTGGCGTTCTCGACCCCGAGGGTCGCGACGACGGCCACGAGGTACCACCACGAGGCGCGGGCCGCTCCGGGCTGGGCGGCGCGTGCGGCGTCCCGGTCCGGGGCCGCCGGCGGCTGCCCGTCGTCGACCACCGGACGACCCGGCCCAGCGGACGCCCCTTCCGCCGGGGCTGTGACCACGGCGCCCGACGCCGCGGCGGCGGACGCGGCTGAGGCGTCCTCCGCGGGGTGCGCCATGACCCCGCGGCGCGGCAGGAAGCCCACGACGACGGCCGTGGCGACCGCGAGCACGCCGGTGACCGCGACGGCCGGGCGCCACCCCCAACCCGCGGCGACGCACGCCCCGACCGCGAGCGGCCCGAGCAGCCCGACCGTCGAGCCCACGCCGTTCGCCTCGGTCACGGCAGCCGAGCTCGTCCCGCGGTGGTGCAGCACGAGGCCGGCCTGCCCGGCGCTGATCGCGACGTTGGCCCCGAGCGCCATGACGAGCACGCCCGAGAGCGTCCACACGAACCCGGGCCCCGTCACGAGCAGCGCGGTCCCGAGCGCGATGAGGACCCCGGCACCGACGAGCGTCGTCCGGCGCCCGAACCGCGGCAGGAGCCGCGGCATCGCGAGGGCGGCGAGCACGGCGCCGACGGCGAGCGCGGTGCCGTGCAGACCGGCCTGGGCCTTGGTGATCCCGAGCTCGCGCCCGAGCAGCGGGACGGCGGGGTTGAAGCTGTAGAGGAACCAGCCCCACACGACGAAGTAGCCGTAGAGGCTCCAGGTCAGCCGGTCCCGCCGCAGCCGGACCGGCTCGACGCGGGCGGGGCGGGTGGGCGGCGCAGTCGTCACCGCACGAGCGTAGGTGGCACCAGTGACACGTGCCCACGACCGAGGTCCCGCGGGCAGCCCGCCCCTCGCCGGAGCGGCCCGGGCGCCCCGGCCCTCAGTCGGCCGACGCGACCGCCGCGGCGAACTGGCTCGCGTACAGGCGCGCGTAGGCCCCGCCGGCGTCGAGCAGCTCCGCGTGGTTGCCCTGCTCGACGATCGACCCGTGCTCCATGACGAGGATGACGTCGGCGTCGCGGATCGTCGAGAGCCGGTGCGCGATGACGAACGACGTGCGCCCGGCCCGCAGCACCCCCATCGCCTGCTGCACGAGCACCTCGGTCCGGGTGTCCACCGAGGACGTCGCCTCGTCGAGCACGAGGATCGCCGGGTCGGCGAGGAACGCGCGCGCGATCGTCAGGAGCTGCTTCTCCCCCGCGCTGACGTTGCCGCCCTCGTCGTCGATCACCGTCTCGTAGCCGTCGGGCAGCGTGCGCACGAACCGGTCGACGTGCGTGGCCTCGGCCGCCGCGACCATCTGCTCGGGCGTCACGTCGTCGGCGCCGTAGGTGATGTTCGCGGCGATCGTCCCGCCGAACAGCCACGTGTCCTGCAGCACCATGCCGATCTGCGAGCGCAGGGCGTCGCGCGTCAGGGTCGCGGTGTCGACGCCGTCGAGGGTGATCCGCCCCGAATCGACCTCGTAGAACCGCATGAGCAGGTTGACGAGCGTCGTCTTGCCGGCGCCGGTCGGCCCGACGATCGCGATCGTCTGACCGGGCTCGGCGACGAGCGAGAGGTGCTCGATCAGCGGGGTGTCGTCGTCGTACCGGAACGAGACGTCCTCGAACGCGACCCGTCCGCGCACGGGTGCGACGACCCGGGCGGGCTCGGCCGGGTCCGGGGTCTGCTCGTCCGCGTCGAGCAGCTCGAAGACCCGCTCGGCGGACGCGACGCCCGACTGCAGGAGGTTCATCATCGAGGCGATCTGGGTGAGGGGCTGCGTGAACTGGCGCGAGTACTGGATGAACGCCTGGACGTCGCCGAGCGAGATCGCCCCCGACGCGACCCGCAGCCCGCCGACCACGGCGACGATCACGTAGTTGAGGTTCGCGAGGAAGCCCATCGCGGGCATGATCGTGCCGGAGATGAACTGCGCCTTGAAGCTCGCGTCGTAGAGCTCGTCGTTCTGCACGCGGAACGTCTCGACGGCCTCGCGCTGGCGCCCGAACACCTTGACGAGCGCGTGGCCCGTGTACATCTCCTCGATGTGCGCGTTGAGCCGGCCGGTCGCCGCCCACTGCGCGACGAACTGCGGCTTCGAGCGCTTCGCGATCTGCGCGGTCACCACGACGGACACGGGCACGGTGACGAGCGCGACGAGCGCGAGCAGCGGCGAGATCCAGAACATCATGACGAGCACGCCGACGACCGTGAGCACCGAGGTGATGAGCTGCGAGAGCGTCTGCTGCATCGTCTGGCCGACGTTGTCGATGTCGTTGGTGACGCGGCTGAGCACCTCGCCGCGCTGCTGGCGGTCGAAGTAGGACAAGGGCAGGCGCGAGAGCTTCGCCTCGACCTCCTCGCGCATCGTGTAGACCGTCCGCTGCACGACGCCCGTCGTCAGGCGCGCCTGCAGCCAGCCGAACAGGAACGACCCGACGTAGACGACGAGCACGAGCACGAGGATGGCGCGCAGCGCCTCGAAGTCGATGCCGACGCCCGGCACGGCGCCGGTCCCGCTCACGAGGTCGGCGAGCTGGTTCTGCCCCTGCGCGCGCAGCCCCTCGACGGCCTGCGCCTGCGAGACGCCCGCCGGCAGCTGACGCCCGAGCACCCCGTCGAAGATCACGTCGGTCGCCCGGCCCAGCAGCCACGGCCCGGTCACGACGAGGGCGACCGACGCGACGCCGAGCACGACGATGACCGCGAGCCACGCCCGCTCGGGGCGCAGCACGTGCAGCAGGCGGCGGCTCGACCCGCGGAAGTTGACCGACTTCTCGCCGGGCATGCCCATCGAGCCCATCGGGCCGTGCCCGCGCTGCGCGGGGGCGTGCGCCGGACGGGCCGGTGCGGCGGCGGTCATGCGGCCTCCTCCTCGCTGATCTGGGAGTACACGATCTCGCGGTAGGTCTGCGAGGACTCGAGCAGCTCGGGGTGCGTCCCGCTCGCGACGACCTCGCCGTCCTCCAGGACGACGATGCGGTCGGCGTGCCGGATGGTCGCGACGCGCTGGGCGACGATGACGACCGTCGCGTCCCGGGTCTCGGGCACCAGCGCCGCCCGCAGCGCGGCGTCGGTCGCGAAGTCGAGCGCCGAGAACGAGTCGTCGAACAGGTAGATCTCCGGCCGGCGCACGAGCGCCCGGGCGATCGCGAGCCGCTGGCGCTGACCGCCCGAGACGTTGGTGCCGCCCTGGGCGATCGGGGCGTCGAGCCGCTCGGGCATCGCCTCGACGAAGTCCCGCGCCTGCGCGACCTCGAGCGCGTGCCACAGCTCGTCGTCGGTCGCGTCCGGCTTCCCGTAGCGCAGGTTCGAGGCAACGGTGCCGCTGAACAGGTACGGCTTCTGCGGCACGAGCCCGATCGCGGTCCACAGCGCCTCGGGGTCGAGCTCGCGCACGTCGACGCCGTCGACGAGCACCGCGCCGGCGGTTACGTCCGCGAGCCGCGGCACGAGGTTGAGCAGCGTCGTCTTGCCGGCACCCGTCGACCCGATGATCGCCGTCGTGCGGCCCGGCTCGGCGACGAGGTCGACCCCGCGCACCACGGCGTTCTCGGCGCCCGGGTAGCGGAACTCGGCGCCGCGCAGCTCGAGGTGCCCGCGCCGGCCCGGGTCCGGCGTGCGCGGGGTCGCAGGCGGGACGACCGAGGTCTGCGTGTCGAGGACCTCCTCGATGCGCTCGGCCGAGACGACGGCGCGCGGCACCATGACGAACATCATCGTGGACATCATCACGGCCATGAGGATGTACATGAGGTAGCTGAGGAACGCGGTGAGCGCACCGATCTGCATCTGACCGGCGTCGATGCGCTGCGCGCCGAACCACAGCACCGCGACGCTCGACGCGTTCATCACGAGCATCACGACGGGGAACATGAGCGCCATGAGCTGGCCGACCCGCAGCGACGCGGTGTACAGCTCGGTGCTCGCGACCGCGAACCGCTCGGACTCGCGCCGCTCGCGCACGAACGCCCGCACGACCCGGATGCCCGTGATCTGCTCGCGCAGCACCCGGTTGATCGCGTCGATGCGCTTCTGCATGGCGCGGAACCACGGGATCATCCGCGAGATGATCAGCCCCACCGTCAGGCCCAGGACGGGGACGACGACGACGAGCAGCCACGACAGCGTGACGTCCTCCTGCAGCGCCATGATCACGCCGCCGACGAGCATGATGGGCGCGGTCACCATCATCGTGAAGCTCAGCAGCACGAGCATCTGCACCTGCTGCACGTCGTTCGTCGTGCGCGTGATGAGCGAGGGTGCCCCGATCCGGCCGACCTCGCGCGCCGAGAACTCCTGCACGTGCGTGAACAGCCCGCCGCGCACGTCGCGGCCGAACGCCATCGCGGTGCGCGACCCGATGTACACCGCGGCGACCGCGCACACGATCTGCAGCAACGACACCCCGAGCATCACGCCGCCGACGCGCAGGATGTAGGCCGTGTCGCCGCGCGCGACGCCGTTGTCGATGATGTCCGCGTTGAGGCTCGGCAGGTACAGCGTCGCGAGCGTCTGGACGAGCTGGAGGACGAGCACGGCCACGACGGCGCCCCGGTACGGGGCGAGGTACTGCCGGATGAGTCGGACGAGCACCCGTGCATCCTTCGCCGCTGGTCAGGGGCGGTCAAGCGGGTTGCGGGGTGTTCGGCTCAGAGCAGAGCGGGGCCGGGCGGTGCACCGGCTCCCGGTGCACCGCCCGACCCCGTCCCCCGCGGCGGTCAGCCCTGCGCGGGCGGCCCGTCGTACGGGCGCGGCTCCTCCTCGATCGGCGCGGCCTGCTGCGGGCCGGCCTGCTGGGGGGTGCTCGGATGCGCCTGACGCGGTGCGGCCTGCCCGGGGGCCGGGGCGCCCGGCGCGGCGTGCTGCGGCTTCGTGTACCCGTAGGCCCCGGTCGGGCGCTGCCCGGCGGCAGCGTTCGGGTCGGTGGGCTGGCCGCTCAGGGTCCCCGCGCTCGTGGCGTCCGCGGTGGCGATCTCGAGCTCGCGCCGCGCCTGCGCGAGCGCCTCGGCCGGGTCGACGAGCGACGTCGGCGGGAGGTCGTCACCGAGCGGGGAGGTGCCGGGCGGACGGGTCGGGGCGGCCTCGCCGTCCTCCCCCGTGAACGCACCGGCGAAGCCCTTCGTGAACTGGCCCAGGGCACCGGTGAGCTCGGACGGGATGACCCACACCTTGTTCGCCGGGCTCGACGCGAGCTTCGGCAGCGTCTGCAGGTACTGGTACGCGAGGAGCTTGGGGTCGGCGTCGCCGCGGTGCACGGCGTCGAAGACCTGGAGGATCGCGCGGGCCTCGCCCTCGGCGGTGAGGATCGCCGCCTGCGCGGAACCCTCGGCCCGCAGGATCGCGGCCTGCTTGTCGCCCTCCGCGGTGAGGATCTGCGACTGCTTGACACCCTCCGCGGTGAGGATCGCCGCACGGCGGTCACGCTCGGCGCGCATCTGCTGCTCCATCGAGCCCTGGATGCTCTGCGGCGGGTCGATCGACTTGAGCTCGACGCGGTTGACGCGGATGCCCCACTTGCCGGTCGCCTCGTCGAGCACCCCGCGCAGCTGGCCGTTGATCTGGTCGCGGCTCGTGAGCGTCTGCTCGAGGTCCATCGACCCGATGACGTTGCGGAGCGTCGTGACCGTGAGCTGCTCGATCGCGGTGATGTAGTTCGCGATCTCGTAGACCGCCGACTTCGGGTCCGTGACCTGGAAGTACAGGACGGTGTCGATGCTGACCACCAGGTTGTCCGACGTGATGACCGGTTGCGGCGGGAACGACACGACCTGCTCGCGCAGGTCGACACCCGCGCGCACGCGGTCGACGAACGGGATGAGCAGGTGCAGCCCGGCGTCCATCGTGCGCGAGTACCGGCCGAGCCGCTCGACGATGACCGCGACGGTCTGCGGCACGATCCGCACGGACCGCGCGAGCGCCACGACGACGAACACGGCGACGAGCGCCAGCACGACGTAGCCGATGATGGTTCCTGGGCCGACGGTTGATTCGTCCACTGTGCTCCTCGGTGGCTGCGCGAGCGGGCCCGCGCTCGGGTCCGCGGGCTCAGCGAGCCCGCGGCAGGGCTGGGGTCAGGCGGGTTCGGCGAGCGCGACCACGGCCGTCGCGCCGTCGATCGACGTCACGCGCACCTCCGCGCCGGGCGGGTACGTGACGTCCTCGACGGCGGCGCGGGCCGACCACACCTCGCCCGCGAGCTTGACGCGCCCGCCCAGCTCGGTCGTGGTGGCCACGACGATCGCCGGGCGACCGACGAGCGCCGCGACGTTGGTCTCGACGAGCGGCATGCGGGCGCGCAGGTGACGCAGCAGCCACGGGCGCAGCGCGAACAGCAGCAGCACGGACGTGACCACGGCCGCGAGGATCTGGACGGGCAGCTCCGCCCCGAGCGCAGCGGCTCCGGCGCCGGCGAGCGCGCCGCCCGCGAGCATGAGCAGGATGAGGTCGAGGGACAGGATCTCCGCGATGGCCAGCAACGTCGCCGCGCCGACCCACCACAGCCAGGCGTTCATCCGACTCACCGTCTTCCTGGTGCCGGCGACGCGACGGGCCCGTGGCCGGCGTGGCCACGACCGCGCGTCGTCGGAACGATTCTAGACGATCGCTTTGCCCCGACGTGAGGGAACGCTGATCCGTTCGTGCCGTCGGAGCGCGTCACGACCGCGGCGGGACGGCAGCGCACCACCGCGCGCGCACCCGGGGCCGCGGGTCGGAGCCGGTCGGAGCCGGTCGTCGGCGTGCGCTCAGCCGGCGGCGCGCGCCGTCCACCGGTCGCCGGTGCGCTCCACCACGAGGTCCAGCCCGAACGCCCCGGAGAGGTTCTCCGCGGTGAGCACCTCGTCGAGCGGGCCTCGCGCGTGCACCTCGCCGTCGCGCAGCAGGAGCAGGTGCGTGAAGCCGGGCGGGATCTCCTCGACGTGGTGCGTCACGAGCACGAGCACGGGCGAGCGCGGGTCGCCCGCGAGCTCGGCGAGCGCGGCCACGAGCTCCTCGCGCCCGCCGAGGTCGAGGCCGGCAGCGGGCTCGTCGAGCAGCAGGAGCTCGGGGTCCGTCATGAGCGAGCGCGCGATCTGGGTCCGCTTCCGCTCGCCCTCGCTCAGCGTCCCGAACCGGCGGTCCGCGAGGTGCGCGACCCCGAACGCCGCGAGCAGGTCGGCCGCGCGGCTCTCGTCGAGCTCCTCGTACGACTCGCGCCAGCGTCCCGTGACGCCGTACGCGGCGGTCAGGACGACGTCGCGCACCGTCTCCCCGGCCGGGATGCGGTCCGCGAGCGACGCGCTCGACAGGCCGATGCGCGGGCGCAGCTCGAACACGTCGACGCGGCCCATCCGCGAGCCGAGCAGGTCGGCGGTCCCGGCCGAGGGGTGCATGCGGCCCGAGGCGACCTGGAGCAGGGTCGTCTTGCCCGCGCCGTTGCGACCGAGCACCACCCACCGCTCACCCTCGCGCACCGTCCACGAGAGCCGGTTCAGGATCGTCGTGGTACCGCGACGGATGGACACGTCCTGCAGGTCGAGCACGTCGGTCATGGGCACCGACCTTAGTCGGCGCGAGCGGCACCGACGTCACCGGGGGCGTGCCCGGATCACGGCGGTTCGCGTCGTACCGTGGTCCGGTGGATCACTCGGTGCTCGCCCTGCCGCGCTCCGTGCTGCTCGCCCTCTGGCTGCAGGAGATCGGCTCGGGCTCGGCGCCCGTCCAGCGAGCCGTGACCGCGGTCCAGGGGGATGACGAGCCGCACACCGTCCGGGTCGGCGAGGGCGCCGACCTCGGGACCGCCGCGACGCTGCCCGACCTCGTCGCCGCGTGGGCTGCCGGCCCCCGGGCCGCGGCCGCCGCGCTGCCCGTGCCCGGGGACCCGGGCGGTGCACCCGCTGCGGTCGCCGGTCCCGCGGTGCTCGCCGGCGAGTGCGTGCTCGTGCACGGCTTGCACGGGACGTTCGCCGCCGTCCCGCACGTCGAGGAGTTCGGCAGCGCGTACGAGCCCGGGCACCTCGTCACGTGGGAGGTGGCGCGCGTCCCGGACTGGCGGCCTGCGCTGGTCGGCCAGGTCGGCACGCTCGCCGAGGCCGAGCGAGACCTGCGCACCGCGCTCATCCAGGCGACCGAGGCGCTCGCGTCGCTCGACGTGGCCCGGTGGCGGCCCGACGCGGCCGAGGCGATCGCCGCCCTGCGCAGCGACGTCGACCCCGGCTGGGGCCTGCCGCCGACGCTCGAGGGCCGGCGTGTGCGCGTGCTCGCGAGCGCAGCCCGCCTCCGGGCGATCGTGCGGCTCGCGACGGCCGACGACGGCGGCGCGGTCAACCTGTGGCAGGCGGACCAGCGCTCGACGGCGCTCCGCGAGGTCGACCGGGCGGCCCGCCGCGCGATGTCGTCGGCGACGCACGTGCCCGACGCGTTCTGACCCCGGCGCACCGGTCCCTCGACGGCACCGGTCCTGCGACGGCACCGGTCCTGCGACGGCGCCGGTCCTGCTCCACCGCTCCGCCGAGGGCCGAGCGGTGGGCCCCGTGCAGCACGCGGCCCACGGACCGCTCAGGCCCCCAGCACGCTCCGGTAGACCTCGATCGTGCGCTCGGCGACCGCGTCCCACGAGAAGTGGTCCTCGACGCGCCGACGGGACGCCACGCCGCGCTCGGCCGCCCGGGCCGGGTCGGAGACGGCCTCGACGAGCGCCGCCCCGAGGTCCGCGACGAACTTCTCGGGGTCGAGCGGCGTCCCGGTGCCGTCCTGGACCTGCTCGATCGGCACGAGCCACCCCGTGACGCCGTCGTCGACCACCTCGGGGATCCCACCCGTGGCGGAGCCGACGACGGGCAGACCGACCGCCATCGCCTCGAGGTTGACGATGCCGAGCGGCTCGTACACCGACGGGCACACGAACACCGTGCCCGCCGCGAGCACCGCGACGAGCTCGGGACGCGGGAGCATCTGCTCGATCCACACGACCCCGCCGCCGCGGCGCGCACGCAGCTCGTCGACGAGCCCGGTGACCTCGGCCATGATCTGCGGGGTGTCCGGCGCGCCCGCGCACAGCACGAGCTGCACGTCGGGCGGCAGCAGGTCGGCGGCGCGCAGCAGGTACGGCAGGCCCTTCTGCCGGGTGATGCGCCCGACGAAGACCACGGACGGACGGTCCGGGTCGATGCCGAGGCGGCGCACGACCGCGTCGGCCTGCGCGAGCGCCTCGTCGCCGGTGGGCCGCTGCCACCCCGCGAGGTCGATGCCGTTGTGCACGACGTGGACGCGGTCCGGGTCGATCGCGGGGTAGCTGCGCAGGATGTCGGCGCGCATGCCGCCGCTGACCGCGATCACGCCCGCAGCCGCCTCGAACGCGGTCCGCTCGACCCAGCTCGACAGCGCGTAGCCGCCGCCGAGCTGCTCGGCCTTCCACGGCCGCAGCGGTTCCAGGCTGTGCGCCGAGACCACGTGCGGGACGCCGTTGAGCAGCCCGCCCACGTGGCCGGCGAGGTTCGCGTACCAGGTGTGGGAGTGCACCAGGTCGGCGCCCTCGAGGTTCGCGGCGATCTGCAGGTCGACGCCCATCGTCGCGAGGGCGGCGTTCGCGCCGGCGAGCTCGGCGGGCACGTCGTACCCGTGCACGTCTGCCTCTTCGCGCGGACCGTCGAAGCAGTGCACGCGCACGTCGATGCTCCGCCTCAGCACGGCCGCCAGCTCGGCCACGTGGACCCCCGCCCCGCCGTACACGTGGGGCGGATACTCCCTGGTCAGCAGGTCGACTCGCATCGTGTCCCCTCTCCACCGGCCGGGGCTCCCCCGTCCACCGTGCGACACGCTAGTCCTTCACGGCGTTCACCTCGCCTCGGGAACCACAGAGGCCTAGGGTCTGTCCCATGGCAGCGCCGCGCGTCCTGGCAATCGTCCTCGCAGGTGGGGAAGGCAAGCGGCTCATGCCGCTGACGGCGGCACGGGCCAAACCCGCCGTGCCGTTCGGCGGCATCTACCGGCTGGTGGACTTCGCGCTGTCGAACCTCGTCAACTCCCACTACCTGCACATCGTCGTGCTGACGCAGTACAAGTCGCATAGCCTCGACCGGCACGTCGCCAAGACGTGGCGCATGTCGACGCTGCTCGGCAACTACGTCGCCCCGGTGCCCGCGCAGCAGCGCGTCGGCAAGCACTGGTACCTCGGCAGCGCGGACGCGATCTACCAGTGCCTCAACATCATCGAGGACGAGCGCCCGGACATCGTGGTCGTGGTCGGCGCCGACCACGTGTACCGCATGGACTTCTCCCAGATGGTCGACCAGCACGTCGAGTCGGGCGCGGAGATCACCGTCGCCGGCATCCGGCAGCCGATCGGGATGGCCGACCAGTTCGGCGTCATCGAGACCGACCCGAGCGACCCGGTCCGCATCGCGGCGTTCCGCGAGAAGCCGAGCGACCCGGTCGCCGTCCCCGGCTCGCCGGACGAGATCTTCGCGTCGATGGGCAACTACGTCATCAACGCGGACGCGCTCATCGCGGCCGTCACGGCCGACGCGGCCGACCCGAACTCGCGCCACGACATGGGCGGGGACCTCGTGCCGGCGTTCGTCGAGAAGGGCACGGCGGCGGTCTACGACTTCATCAAGAACGACGTCCCGGGCTCGACCGACCGCGACCGCGACTACTGGCGCGACGTGGGGACGCTGGACTCGTACTACGACGCGAACCAGGACCTCATCTCGATCGAGCCGGTCTTCAACCTCTACAACGACTCGTGGCCGGTGTTCACGGGCTACACGGGCCTGCCGCCCGCGAAGTTCGTGCACGCGGGCCCGGGGCGCCTGGGCCACGCGGCCGACTCGATCGTCTCCCCGGGCGTTCTCGTCTCGGGGGCGACGGTCTCGGGCTCGATCCTGTCGCCCGGCACGTACCTGCACTCGTGGGCGCAGGTGACCGACTCGGTGCTCATGGACGGCGTGCACGTGCAGCGCTACGCCCAGGTGCACCGCGCGATCATCGACAAGAACGTCATCGTCCCGGAGCGTGCCCGGATCGGGCTCGACCGCGAGCACGACCTCGCCCGTGGGTTCACCGTCACCGAGTCGGGCATCACGGTCGTCCCCAAGGGCCACGTCATCGAGGACTGACCTCCACGGTCCGGGTGTCGGCCGGCGGCGTGCGACGAGGGTTGAACGCCCACGACGGCGCCCCGGCCCCCACGGCTACCCTGCCTCGCGTGACCCCCGTTCCTGCCGCCGACGCCGCCCGCCCCGACGCCGTCCGCCCGCGTCACCTCGTCGTGATGGACGTCGACTCGACCCTCATCACGGGCGAGGTCATCGAGCTGCTCGCGGACCACGCGGGCACCCGTGCGGAGGTCACCGAGATCACGGAGCGGGCGATGCGGGGCGAGCTGGACTTCGCCGCGTCGCTGCACGCGCGCGTCGCCACGCTCGCCGGTCTGCCCGTCGCGGTGTTCGACGACGTGCTCGCGTCCGTCGAGCTCTCCCCCGGTGCCGCCGAGCTCGTCGAGGAGCTCGCGCGCCGGGACTGGCCGCTCGGGCTGGTCTCCGGGGGGTTCGTCGAGGTCGTCGCCCCGCTCGCTGCCCGCCTCGGCATCACCCGCTTCCGGGCCAACGCGCTCGAGGCCGAGGGCGGCGTGCTCACGGGCCGCGTGTCGGGGCCCGTCGTGGACCGGGCCGCCAAGGCCACGTTCCTGCGCGAGCTCGCCGCCGCCGAGCAGATCCCGCTCGACCGCACGGTCGCGATCGGCGACGGGGCGAACGACCTCGACATGATCGCCGCCGCGGCGTTCGGGGTCGCGTTCAACGCCAAGCCCGTCGTGTGCGCGCAGGCGGACGCGGTGCTCGGCGCGCGGCTCGACGAGGTGCTCGCGCTCGGGCCGTTCGCCTGAGCACGCCCCGCTGATCGGCGGGCCGGCCGACCGCGGCTCGGCTGGTCCGGCTCGACCGCTCGGCGCCACCCGTCGGGCTCGGCGCGACCCGCCGGGCTCGGCGCCACCCGTCGGGCTCGGCCGCCGTCCCGCGCTCGCCGGAGGCCGCGACCCGGTGGAGCGGTCAGTCCGCCGTCACGAGGCGCAGCAGCCGCGCGCCGTCGGGCTCGAGCGCCGCCCACGCGGCGTCGGTCTCGAGCACCGAGTAGCTCGCCGTCGGGACGCCCGTGCGCACCCGCAGCACCGCCGTCTCGTCCGAGCCCGGGCCCGCGAGCAGCGCGGCGGCCTGGGAGACCGTGGGCTCGTGCCCCACGAGCAGCACCGTGCGCGCGTCGGGGTCGACCGAGCGGACGAGCTCGAGGAGCTCGCGGGCGCCCGCGGTGTAGAGCTCGTCGGACACCTCGACCGCAGGCGCGTCCGTGCCGAGCGCGTTGCGGGTGAGGTCCCACGTCTGGCGCGTGCGGACCGCCGAGGAGCACAGCACGAGGTCCGGCACGAGGCCCGCGTCGCGCAGGCTCGCCCCGACCAGGCCGGCCTGGCGGCGACCCTCCAGCGCGAGGGTCCGGACGTGGTCGTCGAGCACCCCGCCGGGCTCGGCCTTCGCGTGGCGCAGCAGGACGAGCCGCCGGGCGGCCGTCGACGTCCCGGTCACGGGCTACAGACCCATCGCGTGCACGCCGCCGTCGACGTGCACGATCTCGCCGGTCGTGGCCGGGAACCAGTCGGACAGCAGCGCGGCGACGGCGCGCGCGGTCGGCTCGGGGTCGTGCACGTCCCAGCCGAGGGGCGCGCGCTCGGGCCAGCCGCCCTCCATGGCCTCGAAGCCGGGGATGGACTTCGCCGCGGTCGTGCGGATCGGGCCGGCCGAGACGAGGTTGACGCGCACGCCGCTCGGTCCGAGGTCGCGCGCGAGGTAGCGGGCCGTCGACTCGAACGCCGCCTTGGCGACGCCCATCCAGTCGTACACCGGCCAGGCGTAGCGCGCGTCGAACGTCAGGCCGACGATCGAGCCGCCCGAGGTGAGCAGCGGCTGCGCGGCGACCGCGAGCGCCTTGAGCGAGTACGCGGACACGTGCACCGCGGTGGCGACGTCCTCCCACTCCCCGGCGAGGAAGTTGCCGCCCATGACGGACTGCGGCGCGAAGCCGATCGAGTGCACGACGCCGTCGAGGCGGTCGATCCCGAGCTCGCGCACGCGGTCCGCGAGCGCGGCCAGGTCCTCGGCCGACGTGACGTCGAGCTGCACGACGGGCGCCTCGGCCGGCAGCCGCCGGGCGATCGCCTGCGTGAGCCGGAACTGGCGCCCGAAGGAGGTCAGGACGACCTGCGCGCCCTGCTCCTGGGCGAGGCGGGCGACGTGGAACGCGATCGAGCCGTCCGTGAGGACGCCGGTCACGAGGAGCTTCTTGCCGTCGAGCAGACCCATGGGTGCTGTTCCGTTCCGGTCGAGTCGAGAGGGGGTCAGTGGCCCATGCCGAGGCCGCCGTCGACGGGGAGGACGGCCCCCGAGACGTACGCGGCGTCGGGCGAGGCGAGGAAGTGCACGGCGGCGGCGATCTCGTCGGCGTGCCCGAACCGCCCCGCGGGGATCGACGCCTTGTAGGCGTCCTGCCGCTCGGCGGGCAGCTCGGCGGTCATCGCCGTGTCGATGAAGCCGGGGGCGACGACGTTCGCGGTGATCCCGCGGCCGCCGAGCTCGCGCGTGATCGACCGTGCCATGCCGACGAGGCCGGCCTTGGACGCGGCGTAGTTGACCTGCCCGGGCGAGCCGTACAGGCCCACCACCGAGGAGACGAGCACGATGCGCCCGCGGCGCAGCCGGATCATGCCCTTGGACGCGCGGCGCACGCAGCGGAACGCGCCCGTGAGGTTGACGTCGAGCACCTGCTCGAACTCCTCGTCGGTCATACGCATGAGGAGCTGGTCGCGCGTGATCCCGGCGTTGGCGACGAGCACCTCGACGGGCCCGTGGGCGGCCTCGACCTCGGTGAACGCGGCGTCGACGGCGGCGGTGTCCCGCACGTCGCCCGTCACGCCGAGCACGCCCTCGGGGAGGTCGCCGCTGCGGTAGATCGTGGCGACCTTGTCGCCGGACGCGACGAAGCGCTCCGCGATCGCGCGGCCGATGCCCCGGTTGGCACCCGTGACCAGGATGCTGCGGGGTCCGTTCTCACCTGCTGGAGTCTGCGGCACGAGATCCGACGGTATCCGACACGCGGGCCGGGTGTCGGTGACGCCCGCGCGCGAGATGCCGCGCCGCCCTTGTCGGGTGCCCACAACGACGCCGGACTACCATCGTGAGGTGAGAAGGAAGAGCCGTGAGACGGACGACGTGATCAGCATCACGTCCGCGCCGGAACCGCTCGCCGACGACCTCGCACGGCGCACGCGCCGGTACCTGCTGCAGATGGGCATCCGCACCCTGTGCTTCGTGCTCGCGGTGGTCCTCTGGGGCGTCGTGCCCGCGTGGGTGTCGCTGCTGTTCATCGTCGGCGCGGTCGTGCTGCCCTACGTCGCCGTGCTGTTCGCGAACGCGGGCCGTGAGCGCGTCGACCGCGTGCCGACCTACCTGGACCCCCGCGCGATCGGCGCGCGCCCCGAGGACGGCACCGGCCCGTCCGACGCCGCCGACCACCCGGACCCGAGCCGTCCCCGAGGATCCCGAGGACCCCGATGAGCCTCCTGCAGCCCACCCCCGACGCGGTCGACGAGCTCGTGTGCTCGCGCCGCGGCTGCCGCGCCGAGGCCGCGTGGGGCCTGCTGTGGAACAACCCGAAGCTGCACACGCCCGAGCGCCGCAAGGTCTGGCTCGCGTGCGAGGAGCACCGCGAGCACCTGAGCTCCTACCTCGACGTGCGCGGGTTCCTGCGCGGCGCCGTGCCCGTCGCGGAGCTCGAGGTGGCCGGGACACCGTGAGCCCGCACGCCCGCCGCGCGCTCGCGCTCGTGCTCGTCGCGCTCGTCGTCGCGACGGGCTGCGCGTTCGCGGGCCGCTGGCAGTGGAACCGGCACGTCGCGCGCGACGCGCTGATCCAGGTGGTCGAGCGGAACTACGCCGCGGAGCCGGTCCCGCTCGAGGAGCTGCTGGCGTCGGCCGACGTCGCGCTCGGGACGGACGACGTGTGGCGGCGCGCCGTCGTGACCGGTCGCTACCTGCCCGAGGCGACGGTGCTGCTGCGCAACCGGCCGGTCGAGAGCACGCCCGGGTACCACGTGCTCGTCCCGCTCGTGGTCGAGGACGGCGGGCAGCCGGGCGCGGTGCTCGTCGTGAACCGGGGGTTCGTCGGCATGGGGACCGACGGCTCGGCGGCCGTCGACGTGCCCGCTCCCCCGGCCGGCCCCGTGGAGGTCACCGTCCGGCTCCGGCTCGACGAGCCGCGCGCGCGCGCCGCGGCCGCCGGTCAGGTGCAGGCGATCTCGGTCGCGCAGGTGCTCGACCAGGCGCCGGACCGTGCGGCGCTCGACGGCCTGACCCCGTACCGCGCGTACGGCGCGCTCGCCGACGAGGAACCCGCCCCGGCGCAGGCGCTCGTGCCGCTGCCCGCGCCCAGCACCGACCCGGGGTCCCACCTGTCCTACGCGTTCCAGTGGTGGACGTTCGCGCTCGGGGCGCTGGTCGGGTTCTGCGTCATGGCGCGACGCGAGCTCGTCGACGCGCGCGTCGGGGACGAGGACGAGCCCGCCGCGCCCGGCGCACCGGGGCCCGACGAGGACGGCACGACGCCCACGCCGCCGCGCGCCCCTCGGACGGCACGGGCGGCACGACGGGACCACGGCCCGAGCGCCGAGGACGTCGAGGACGCGCTGATCGACGCCCAGCTGCGCTGACGTCCACGGTCAGCGCCACCGCGCCACGCCCGGTCCGTGTCGGCGTGACCGCCCGGCAACCGGGTACGACTGCCGAGGCGACCTGCTACGCGAGCGAGATCAGGTCGAGGTACGCCGGGCTCCACAGGTCCTCGTCGCCGTCGGGCAGCAGCACGACGCGCTCGGGGTTGAGCGCCGCGACCGCACCCTCGTCGTGGCTGACCAGGACGACCGCCCCGGTGTAGCCGCGCAGCGCCGCGAGGATCTCCTCGCGCGACGCCGGGTCGAGGTTGTTGGTGGGCTCGTCGAGCAGCAGGACGTTCGCGGAGGACACCACGAGCGCCGCGAGCGCGAGCCGGGTCTTCTCCCCGCCCGAGAGCACGCCCGCCGACTTGTCGGCGTCGTCACCCGAGAACAGGAACGACCCCAGCACCGAGCGGACCTGGGTGTCCGTCAGGTCGGGCGCCGCCGAGCGCAGGTTCTCCACGACGGTGCGGCTGAGGTCGAGCGTCTCGTGCTCCTGCGCGTAGTACCCCAGCTTGAGGCCGTGCCCGGCCTTGACCTCACCGGTGTCGGGCTGCGCGAGGCCCGCGAGCATGCGCAGGAGCGTCGTCTTGCCCGCACCGTTGAGGCCCAGCACGACGACGCGGCTCCCCCGGTCGATCGCGAGGTCGACGTCGGTGAAGACCTCCTGCGAGCCGTAGGACTTGCTGAGGCCCTCGGCCGTGAGCGGCGTCTTGCCGCACGCCGCCGGCTCGGGGAACCGCAGCTTCGCGACCTTGTCGGAGACCCGGACCTCCTCGAGCGAGGACAGCATGCGCTCGGCGCGGCGGGCCATGTTCTGCGCGGCGACGGCCTTGGTCGCCTTGGCGCGCATCTTGTCGGCCTGCGCGAGCAGCACCGCGGCCTTCTTCTCGGTGTTCGCGCGCTCGCGCTTGCGGCGCTTCTCGTCGGTCTCGCGCTGCAGCAGGTACGCGTCCCAGCCCAGGTTGTACTGGTCGAGCTCGCCGCGGTTCGCGTCCAGGTGGAACACCTTGTTCACGGTCGCGCGCAGCAGCTCGGTGTCGTGGCTGATGACCACGAAGCCGCCCGGGTAGCTCTTCAGGTAGTCGCGCAGCCACAGGATCGAGTCGGCGTCGAGGTGGTTGGTCGGCTCGTCGAGCAGCAGCGTGTCGACCCCCGAGAAGAGGATCCGCGCGAGCTCGACGCGGCGGCGCTGACCACCGGACAGCGTGCCGATCGTCTGCCCGAGGACACGCTCGTCGAGGCCGAGGTTCGCCGCGATGCGGCTCGCCTCGCTCTCGGCCGCGTACCCGCCGGCCGCCGTGAAGCGCGCCTCGAGCCGCGTGTAGCGCTCCATCGCGGTGTCGCGCGTGGTGTCGTCCGCGCTCGCCATCTGGCCCTCGGTCTCGCGCATCGCACGCACGACCTCGTCGAGCCCGCGTGCGGAGAGGATGCGGTCCATCGCGAGCGCGCCGAGGTCACCCGTGCGGGGGTCCTGCGGCAGGTAGCCGATCTCGCCGGCGCGCGTGATCTGCCCGCCCGACGGCTGGGTCTCCCCCGCGAGCGTCTTCGTCAGCGTCGTCTTGCCCGCGCCGTTGCGTCCGACGAGCCCGATCCGGTCCCCGGCGGCGATGCGGAACGTCGCCTCCTCGAGCAGCACGCGTGCGCCGACACGCAGCTCGACGGCATGGGCAGTGATCACGGGGGTCCTTCCGGGACCGGCGCGCCGCACGGGAAGCGGGCGCGCCGATGGACTGGGTCGGGCTGTGGTGTTCCTCCGAAGGCCGCGCGCCGGTGTTGGGCGCGGGCACAAACGCGACCAAGTCTACGACCGGCTAGCGTTGCGCCCGGCCGCTGCACCGGCCGCGCCCCGCCGACCTCGTCCGGGCGTCGACGGCGCGGCGCACCGACGCCGAGCAGGGCGTCCACGGCCCGGACCCGGTCCACGTCCGGACCGGCACCGCCCCCGACCGTCCCGCACAGTCCCGCACCGCCCGGCATCGCTGCCTCCGACACCAGGGAGACCCCATGACCGACGCACCCGAGCCCACCTCCGGGCGGCCGTCCGGAGCCCTCACGGCCGACGGGCCGGCGCTGCCCGTCGCGCGGACCTCCGCGGCCACCGACGTCGCGCTCGTCGCGACGTTCGCGGCGTTCATCGCGGTGTGCGCGATCCTGCCGGCGATCCCGGTCGCCGGGCTCGCCGTCCCCATCACGCTGCAGACGTTCGGCGTGATGCTCACGGGCATCGTGCTCGGCGCCCGGCGCGGCGCGCTCGCCCTGCTGCTCTACGTCGCCGTCGGCCTCGCGGGCCTGCCCGTGTTCTCGGGCGGCACCGGCGGGCTCGCCGTCGTGGCCAAGCCGTCGTTCGGGTACATCGTCGGCTTCGTGCTCGCGGCGGCCCTCGTCGGCTTCCTGGTCACGCGGTTCGCCGGCCGGCTGAGCCCCGCGCGGCGGTACTGGGCGATCTTCGCGTGCGCGACGGTCACGAGCCTCGTCGCGATCCACCCGCTCGGGGTCGCGGTCATGGGCTGGCGCCTCGGGATGTCGCCGAGCGAGGCCGTCCTCGCGGGTGCGACCTTCCTGCCCGGTGACGTGGTCAAGAACCTGCTCGCGGCTCTCGTCGCCACCGCGCTGTTCCGGGCGTTCCCCGACCTGCTGCGCTCGCGCCGCTGACCTCCGCGACTCCGGCCCCATGATCGAGCTCGACGCCGTCACCGTCACCGCGTACGCCTCGCACGACGGGCGGTCCGAGGACGTCGTGACGCTGCTCGGACCGGTCACGTGCCGGCTCACGGAGCGGCGGATTGCGGTCGTCGGCGCCAACGGCTCGGGCAAGTCGACGCTCGCGCGCCTCGTCAACGGGCTCGCGCTGCCGTCGACGGGCACCGTGCGGGTCGACGGGCTCGACACGTCGCGCGACGGCCCCGCGGTCCGGCAGCGCGTCGGGTTCGTGTTCACCGACCCCGAGGCGCAGCTCGTCATGCCGACGCCGCTCGAGGACGTCGCGCTCTCGCTGCGCAGGCTCCGGCTGCCCGCCGCCGAGCGGGACGCCCGTGCGCGGGCCGTGCTCGAGCGCTTCGGGCTCGGGGAGCGGGCCGAGGTCCCGGTGCACGCGCTCTCGGGCGGCCAGAAGCAGCTCCTCGCGCTCGCCGGGGTGCTCGCGACCGAGCCCTCGGTGCTCGTGTGCGACGAGCCGACGACGCTGCTCGACCTGCGCTGGCGCCGGGCCGTCGACGACCTGCTCGCCGGCCTCGACCAGCAGGTGCTGCTCGTCACGCACGACCTCGACGCCGCCGAGCGGGCCGAGCGCGTGCTCGTCGTGGACGGCGGCGCGGTGGTGTTCGACGGTGACCCGCACGAGGCGGTGGCGACGTACCGCGCGCTCATGGCGGACCGGAGGCCGTGGTGAGCACGGCGCGCCTGGCGGACCCGGCGCGTCCGGCGACCCGGGTGCGGAGGTGACGCGGGCGCGGGCTGCGCGCGGGGGCCGCC
>NZ_JBFTER010000087.1:0-21981 GCF_047229345.1 Cellulomonas jepli
GAGCGAGGGTCCTCGCGCGGCGGCGGGCGCCCCGGGGACACGGGCGGGCCCGGCGGACCGCGCTGGGCCGGGAACGGCGACGGCCCGCGGTGGCAGGGCGGTCAGGGCGGCGGCGGACGACGCGACGGCGCACGTCCCGGCGGGGGCGGACGCGACGACCGCGGTGACTGGTCGGGGCGCTCCGACGGCCAGCGTCGACCGGGCCAGGACCGCGGTGGACGGCCCGGCGGGCGAGGCGACCGGTTCGCGGAGGACCGGTTCCGCGACGACCCGTACCGGGACGACCCGTACCGGGACGACCCGGGCCCGGGCGAGCCGTGGGACGACGGCGGCGCAGGCGGCGGCCCCACGGAAGCACCGGCGCCGGGTGCGCGGCTCTCGCGCCCGGACCCCCGGGACCCCGTGGTCCGCACCGAGCGGACGGCGCTCGAGGTCGTGCTCCAGTACCCGCACCTCGTCCCGCCGGACTTCGACGACCTCGGCGCCGACGCGTTCAGCGTGCCGGCCTACCGCGCGGTGCACGAGGCGGTGCGCGCCGCGGGCGGCATGGTGTCCGCGCGCGAGCTCGTCGCGGCCAGCGCGAGCGGCTCGTCGGGCGCGTGGGTCGAGGCGGTGAGCGAGCAGGCGTCGTCGATGGTCGTCCCGCTCGTCACGGAGCTCGCGGTCGCCCCGCTGCCCGAGGACCGGCCGGACGCGCTCGCGTCGTACGTCCGCGACGTCGTCGGCAAGGTCGTCGAGCTGGGCGTGACGCGCGCGATCGCCGACCTCAAGGGACGGCTCCAGCGCATGGACTCCGCGAGCGACCCCGAGGGCTACCAGCGGGTCTTCGCCGAGCTCATCGCGCTCGAGAGCCGCCGCCGGATGCTGCGCGAGAGCGCCTGACCGGAGCCCGCCGGTCGCGCGGCGCTCAGCGCTCAGCGCAGGACGGTGAGCGTGTGCCCGTCGTCCGTCGGGAGGTCGCCCTGCGACGTCGCGGTCACGGTGAGCGCCCGGAGGTTCACCGCGCCCTGGTAGTTCGACAGGAACGCGGTGTCGGTCGCGTCGCGCCCGGTCGCGATCCGCAGCATCGTCGAGCGCGGCGCGAGGCCCGTCGCGTCGACGAGCTGCCACGCCCCGTCGACGTACGCCTCGACGACCGCGTGGAAGTCCATCGGGCGGAGCCCGGGGGCGTACACCGACGCGAGCCGGGCCGGCACGTCCTTCGCGCGGAGCAGCGCCGCCGTCACGTGCGCGAAGTCGCGGCACACCCCGCGCCGCTTGAGCAGCGTGTCGGTCGCGCCGTCGGTGGGGGAGCTGGACCCCGAGACGTACGACAGGTTCCCCCGCACCCAGGTGACGACGGCGTCGAGCAGCTCGGCGCCCTCGAGGCCCCGGAACTGGTCCCGGGAGAACGCGAGCAGGCGGTCCGACTCGGCGTACCGGCTCGGCCGCACGTACTCGACGAGGTCCGCGTCGACGACCGTGGGCGGCTCGGCCTGCCCGGCGACCGTCGCCCGGTAGTCGATGACGACCCGGCCCACCGGGGCGTGGACGCGGTGCAGCCGCGCGCCCTGGTGCGTCTTGATCTCGAGCGCGTCGAGCGGGCCGTCCTCGTGCGTCACGGTGAGGTGCTCGGTGCGGTCGTAGGCGCCGTCCGCGACGGCAACGGCGAGGTAGAGCTCGGCGGGCCCGCGCACGTCGAGGGACAGGTGCGAGGTGACGGTGCGCAGCACGGACGTGGGTCCTCTCGGGGGGTCTCGGGGGGTGTGCCGAGCGGGGATCGGGGGGCGTGCACGTGAAGTGTGAGGCCGCGCCGACGTTTGCGCCAGTGGCCTTCGCGGCGTCCGCGGAGGGGCCGCCCGACGTGCCAGGATCAGCCGCGTGACCTCCTTCGACGAGACCGCCGACGACACCGCGACGACCACCCCGCCGGGCGCCCGGGACGACCTCCGCGCGGTCGGCGTGATGCTCCCGCGGGACCTCCCGGCGGAGGGCTTCACGCGCTTCGCGCGGCGCGCCGAGGAGCTCGGCTTCGACGAGCTGTGGGTCGTCGAGGACCTCGAGTTCCGCGGCGGGGTCGCGCAGGCCGGGGTCGCGCTCGCGGTCACCGAGCGGATCCGCGTCGGCATCGGGATCCTCCCGGCGGCGGCCCGCAACGTCGCGTTCGCCGCGATGGAGGTCGGCACGCTCGCCGAGCTCTTCCCCGGGCGCCTCGACGTCGGCGTGGGGCACGGGATGCCCGGGTGGATGCGCCAGGTCGGCGCGTGGCCCGCGAGCCCGCTCACGCTGCTCGACGAGCACCTGACCGCGCTGCGTGCGCTGCTGCGCGGGGAGCGGCTCGACGCGCACGGGAGCCACGTGGACGTCACGGGGGTGCGCCTGTCCTCCCCGCCGCGGGTCGTCCCGCGCCTGCTCGCCGGCGTGCGTGGCCCGCGCTCGCTCGCCCTCGCCGGCCGGGTCGCCGACGGCACGGTGCTCGCCGAGCCGGTCACGCCCGAGTACGTCGCCGAGGCGCGCCGGCACGTCGCCGCGCCGGGGGAGCACCGGATCGTCGGCTACGCGGTCGCGGCGGTCGACGCCGACGCCGGTGCGGCGCGCGCGGCGGTGCGCCCCGGGCTCTCGGCGATCGGCGAGGCCGACTGGGCGCCGCACCTCGCGCCGCTGCCGTTCGCGGCCGACTTCGCGGCGCTGCGGGACGCGTGCGCGAGCGGCGCGGAGCTCGCGCAGCGGATGCCCGACGCGTGGGTCGACCAGCTCGCCGTGACGGGGACCCCGGAGCAGGCCCGGGCCCGGATCGCCGCGCTGCACGACGCGGGCGTCGCGTCGATGGTCCTGATCCCGGTGGGCGCGGACCCGTTCGCCGCGCTCGACGCGCTCGCGGCGGTGCTCTGACACGAGCGCGCGGTACGGCGCCCGCCTCCTCCGGGGGACGGCACGCCCGGCGCACGCGACGGGCTCGCGGGAGCACTGCAGCGAGTCCCTCGAGACCCAGGCGCGCGCCGGCCGGATGCTCCTCGACGGCGAGCCGGTGCCCGTCGCCCCGGGCGAGACCCGACGCGGCGACGGCTGAGGGCGGGCCCGGGCGAGAGAGACGCACGAACGGCTCAAGGTTCACCCGCAGGCGCCGATGAACGGGTGAGAAGCGTGACGGTGAACGCCGACCACCCGCCACCCTGCCGGTACCGAGCCGACGGGTGACGCGCGTGGCGCACGGGGGTGCGTGGGCGTGCCGGCTCGCCCGAGAGTAGGGACCCAGATGAGCACCGACGACACCACCGCGCGCGGCACCACCGCACCCGACGCCGCGACGCCGGACGTCTCGCGCCGTCGGCTGCTCCGGATGGGCGGCATGGCCGTCGCCGGGGCCGCCGCCGCGACGGCGATCGGCTCGACCCCGGCGTCGGCCGCCGCGGGCGACCCGGTGCTCGCCGGGCGTGCGAACGACGCCGGCACGTCGGGGACCCGCCTGACCGCGACGAGCACCGCACCGGCGCTGTCGCTCGCGAACCCGACGGGCGCCCAGCTGCGGCTCGAGCCCTCCGACGCGACCGGCTGGACCCCGCAGGTCGGCGAGATCAAGAACACCGCGGCGGGCCCGCTCATCGGTCTGGACCGCGACGGCACCGGCGTCGAGCGCGGCTACCTCGTGACGAACCTCGACCTGCAGGACCTCGTCTCGTACCTGCCGATGATCTACGCGCCCGCGCCCAAGCGGGTGCTGGACACCCGCTCGGCCGCGGGGCGCGCGTCGATCGTCGGCCGCACCGCGGGCGCCCTCGACGCCGGCGGTCGCGTCACCGCCGGCGCGACGATCGACGTCGCGGTGGACGCCGCGACGGGGGACCTCGACGTCGCCAGCATCTTCGTCAACCTGACGGTCACGATGGGTGCCGGGCTCGGCCACGTCACCCTGTTCCCGCACGGCGTCGCTCGCCCCGACACGTCGACGATCAACTTCTACGCGAACCAGGACCTCGCCAACTTCGCGGTCACGGCCGTGGGGATGCTCGAGGGCCGGCCGACGATCCGCCTGTACGTCACGAGCACCGTGCACCTCATCCTCGACGTGACCGCGGTCTACGGCTCCTTCCCGGTCGCCACGACGGGGGCGGGTGCGGCGCGCAGCCCGCTGCTGCCCGAGCTGCGGGTCGACGGCCAGGGCTGACACCGCCGGGTCGGCGCACGGCGCCGGCCCACCCGATCCACCCGACCCCGGGCGCGTCGACGCGCCCGGGGTCGCTTCGTCGTGCCCGGTTCACCGCGCGTGACCGTGGACAGGCAGTCCAGCACCTGAGCATCCCCGCGAAGCGGTCGACCGCTCACGTGGTGCTGTTCTCCGCACCACCGTCCCTGGACCGAGGTAGGTCATGAGCTCCTGCGCGCAGCCTCGGCTGGCGCAACGGCAACCCTCCGCACGGCGGGGTGCCCCGGGCAAGGACCTGGTCGTGGACCCCGACCGCACCTTGAGGAAGCCCGTCGGTCGTTGACCCGCGTGGTGCCCGGGAGAAGCATGGGACCACCACCTGCACCGGCGCACCGCGGCCCCCACGGGCCGACCCGGAGCCTCCGCAGGCGCGACCCGCACACGACCGTGTGCCCGGGGGCTCCGGCGAGACGCCGCGAGCCTCACGCACCGCGCCCCGCGACCCGCCGAGCACGTCATCCGGCCCGCCGCCCGCACGGCGCACCGACCCCGCAGGCGCGTGGATCTCGGAGGGGGAACCACCATGGCAGCCGTCGACACCGTCCAGCACCTCGGAACCGAGCACGGGTACCGGTTCTTCGAGAGCGTCCTCGAGAAGTCCGACGACGCCCGCACCCTGCACGGCGAGCTCACCGCGCTCGGGCTCGAGGCGCAGCCGGAGCGCACCCAGCTGTTCTCCGTGTTCAGCCCGGACAGCCTGCAGTCCATCGCCATCTCGGTCACGCCGTTCAGCAGCAAGGACCAGACCCAGGAGGGCGGGCTGAGCGTGTCCGAGGGTGGGCACGCGCAGGCCGTCGTCGTCGACATCAAGGACCGCACCACGATCGCCGCGTTCGAGCACCTGGCTCTGCAGGACGGCCAGGTGGTCCGCTCGAAGCACGACACCGAGGAGCTGACCCGGGGCCGCGAGGGCGGCAAGGGCCGTGCGTCGGACGGGTACATCCGCGAGCTCGCGGAGCGCGTGGGCAAGGTGCCGGCCGGCCGCCACCTCGTCGAGATCGAGGCCCGTCAGGTGCGATCGCTCGCGAGCGTCTCCTACAACACGCTGCTCGGCGACGACTTCTCCCAGTCGGTGCACGACAAGGAGGAGATCACCGCGCTCCAGGGCAGCACACGGCTCGTCGCCGAGATCGGGCTGTTCGTGCTGTTCCGCACGTCGGGGTCGGCGTGCTGCAGCTGCTCGTGCTCGTGCTGGGGATCGAGCAGCTGCAGCTGCAGCTATGCCGGCTGAGGACGGGGACCGCCCGGTGCGCGCGGACGACCGGCTGCGCGTGCCGGAGCGGTTCACGGTCGTCCCGGCGCCCGACGGGTCGTTCCGCCTGCACTCGCTGACCTTCTCGCTCGAGCTGCGCGGCGGCCGGGGGGACCTGCTCGGGCGCCTGCTCGCGCTGCTCGACCGCGAGCGCTACTGGGCCGAGGTGCTCGCGGCGTTCGAACCGGACGACCGTCCCCGGGTGACCGCGGAGGTCGACGCGCTGCTCGAGCGGGGCGCGCTCGAGGTCGTGCACGACGTGCCCGGGCTGACCGCGGCCGAGCGCCGGCGCCTCGCACCGCAGATCGCGTTCTTCTCCCACTTCGTCGCACCGGAGCGGGAGGGCGCGGCGGACGACGGGACGGGCGAGGTGCTCCCGCGGTCCGGCGAGGAGTACCAGCTCCTGCTGGCCCGGAGCACCGTCGTGGTCGTCGGGCTCGGGGCCACCGGCTCCGCGGTCGTGCGGGCGCTCGCGGTCGCGGGCGTCGGGCGGGTCGTCGTGTGCGACCCCGGCACGGTCGATGCCGGGGACCGGGCCTCGGACGGGCTGCTCGGTGGGGCGCCCGTGGGCGAGCCCCGCGCGGCGGTCGTGCGGCGGCGTGTCGAGGACCTCGGGACCGGGACGTCGGTCGAGCCGGCCGACCGGCCCGGGGACGTCGACGGGTGGGTCCGGCTGCTCGACGGCGCGGGGTGCGCGGCGCTCGCGGAGGACTCCGCCGACCCGCGCACCTACGAGCTGGTCAACGAGGCGGCGCTCGTCACGGGTACCCCGTGGTCGAGCGCGCGCCCGGCCGGCTTCGAGGTCCACGTGGGCCCGACGGTGCTCCCGCACGAGACCGCGTGCTGGACGTGCTTCGAGCTCCGTCGCCGCAGCAACGTCCCGGACCTCGCCGAGCTCGACCTCGTGGACCGGCACTCGCGGGTCGCCGGACTACGGCCGGAGCACCTGCTCGTGAGCCCGGCGGCGGCGCTCCTCGCGCTCGAGGTCGTCAAGGTCGTGACGCTGTTCACGGCGCCTGCGTCCTACGCGCACCTGCTGAGCCTGAGCCTCGTGAGCGGGACGACGCGGCTCCACCCGGTGCTGCGCGTCCCGCGGTGCCCCGCCTGTGGGCGCCCGGCGCAGGCCCGGCCGACCATCCACGTGTGGCAGCGCAGCGCGGGGGAGGACGCCCGTGACCGGGACGCTGTCGCACGCTGAGCCGCTCCCCGAGCCGGCCGTCGAGCCCGCACGCGCCCGTGCCGTGCGCGCCGGCGAGGTGCCGGGCGCAGGCCCGGGGTCACGCCGCGGGTCGGCGGCCGGGCCGTCGCGCGCGGCCCCGTCCCCCGTGGACGACCTCACGGGGCTCGTCCGCTGGGTGCTCGACATCCCGACCGAGCCGGGGGAGCCGACGATCTTCAACGCGTCCGTCAAGATGGCCGCGACGACCGTCTACAGCGAGCACCCGTGCTACGACAACAACGGAGGGTCCGGCCTGACCGCGCAGGACGCGCGCGGGGCCGCGCTCGGCGAGGGCCTCGAACGCTACTGCTGCTCGGTGTACGACCACGGCGACCACCTCGTCGGCTCCTACGACGAGGTGTCACGGACGCACCCGGCGGTGCGCCCCGACGACCTCGCGCTGTTCCGCCCGCACGTCGGCACGGCACCGGGCACCGCCCCGGGGACCGCGCACGCGCGCGACGTGCCCCTCGCCTGGGTGTGGGCCTGGCGCCCGCTCGCGCGCAGCGCGGTGCTCGTCCCGGCGTGCCTCGTCTACATGCCGTACTTCCCGGGCACCCCGGACGAGGTGGTGCTCGCGCCCGCGGTGTCGACCGGGCTCGCGTGCGCCGCGACGGTCGACGACGCCGTGCTGCGCGGGGTGTGCGAGGCGGTCGAGCGGGACGCGTTCATGATCACGTGGATGAACCGCCTGCCGGTCCCGCGCGTCGACCTCACGTCGCACCCCCGCCTGCGCCGCGTCTACGAGGAGCGCCTCGCGCGCGACGGGCTCGAGTACCTGCTCGTGCGGACCACGACCGACCTCGGCGTCCCGAGCTTCCTGTGCGTGCTCCTGGACCACCGGCGCTCGCCCACGATGATCTCCGTGGGCGGCGCGGCCGGGCTCGACCCCGTCCGGGCGGCGACCAAGGCGATGACGGAGGCGGTGCAGACCCGCGAGTGGGGCAAGTTCCTCGGGGGGCCCGAGGGGCGAGCGCCGTTCGCGGCGGAGTACGACGACGTCCGGGACTTCGAGGACCACGTGCGCCTCTACGCCTACGGCGACATGGAGCACGCCGTGGAGTTCCTGCGGACGGGCCCCCTCGTGGGCGTCGACGAGGGGGTGCCCGCGGGCTCGTCGACCCCCACGACCGGCCCGCGCTCCGTCGCGGCCGACCTCGCGACCGTGCTGGGGCGGCTCGACGACGCCGGGCTCGACGTCCTCACGCTCGACCTCACCACGACCGACGTGGCCGAGGCGGGCTACCGCGTCGCGCGCACGATCGTCCCGCAGCTCCAGCCGCTCGACGCCGACCACCGCCTGCGGTTCCTGGGCGGGCGCCGGCTCTACGAGGCCCCGGTCCGCATGGGGTACCGGACTGCGCCGTCGACCGTCGCGGACCTCAACCCCGTGCCCCATCCCTACCCATGACGGCAGGTGACCACGTGATCGGTGCGGCGGGCGAGGGGGACGCGGACGACCGCGCGTTCGAGACGTACCACGAGGCCAGCAAGCAGCGCCGGCACGACCTCGCGTTCGCGCAGCGTGTCTACAGCCTCGGCGCGAGCCCGGTGTTCCACGACGTCGCGTCCCGGACGTTCAAGCGGTACCCCGGCGCTGTCGTGACGCGGCTCCCCGAGGTCGAGCCGCTCGCGGTCCCCCTCGACGAAGCGGTCGCCCGGCGCCGGTCCACGCGCGCGCTCGACCCGGAGGCGGGCGTGACGCTCGGGCAGGTGTCGCGGCTGCTGCACCTCGCCGACGGCATCACGGGCACGCTGCACCTGGCGCGCGAGGGCCTGGACCAGCCGGTTCGCGCGGTGCCGTCGGGCGGTGCGCTGTACCCCGTGGAGACGTACCTCGTCGCGGAGAGCGTCGACGGCCTGGACCCGGGGCTCTACCACTACGCCCCCGAGCCGCACGCGCTCGAGGCGCTGCGCCCCGGGCCGGCGTCGGCGGAGCTCGTGCGAGCGACGAGCGACCCGGTGTTCCGTTCCGCTGCGGCGACGGTGGTCCTGACGGCGGTGCTCGCGCGCCCGGCGTTCAAGTACGGCGAGCGCGCGTACCGGTTCGCGCTCCTCGAGGCGGGTCACGTGTGCCAGAACCTCCTGCTCGGCCTCGCGTCCGCGGGTCTCGCGGGAGCGCCGTTCGGCGGCTTCCTCGATGACGAGGTGCACGGGCTGCTCGACGTGGACGGGGTCGACGAGGTCGCGCTCTACCTCGTCGCGCTCGGGCACGCGGCCCGGCGACCCGCCGCCGCCCCGCCACCGGGCGTCGACGACCTGACCGAGCGGCTGCTGCGCTCGCTGGGTGCCGGTGCCGGTGCTGACCTGGACCGGGACTCGGACGCGCGCGCGTCCGGGGACGGCCACGCGGACGGGCGGTGACGGGACGCCCGCGTCGCCGAGCGGACGACCGGTGGGTGCGGGAGGGTGGCCCCATGTGTGGCAGGTACGCGAGCGCGCGCCGGGACGCCGACATCGCCGGCGCCCTCGCGGTGCAGGAGATCGTCGACGACGAGACCGCGCCGTCCTGGAACGTCGCGCCCCAGCAGGACGTCCGGGTCGTGCTCGAACGCACGCCGCGCGGCGCACCCGAGGACGCCGAGCCCGTGCGCCAGCTCCGGCGGGTGCGATGGGGCCTCGTGCCGGCGTGGGCCAAGGACGACGAGGTCACCAAGGTCGGCGCGCGGATGATCAACGCGCGCTCGGAGTCGCTCACCGAGAAGCCTGCGTTCAAGCGGGCCGCGGCGAAGCGCCGGTGCCTCGTCCCGATGGACGGCTTCTACGAGTGGCGCAAGAACGCGGACGGCAGCAAGACGCCGTTCTTCCTGCACGCCGGCGGCGACCTGATCGCGGCCGCGGGGCTCTACGAGCTGCGCCCGGACCCGGGGCGGCCGGGGGAGTGGCTGTGGACGGCGACGGTCGCGACCCGCGCGGCCACCGACACCCTCGGCGAGATCCACGAACGCTGCCCCGTGCTCGTGACGCCGGACCAGGTCGACGCCTGGCTCGACCCGCACCTGACCGACCTCGACGCCGTCGCCGCGCTGCTCGCCGCGCTGCCCGAGCCGCACCTCGAGCCGCGCGAGGTCGGCCGGGCGGTCGGCAACGTCCGCAACGACGGCCCGCACCTCGTGGAGCCGGTGGCGGGGTAGCGCAGCGCGCCGGCGACGCGCTCCGGGCCGCGGCGGGGCGTCACGTGACCAGCGCGCGCAGGTACCGGCGCGTGACCGACCGCTGCGCGGCCCGTGCGAGCGGGGCCCCGACGCGCGTGTACCAGCGGCCGGGCCGGGAGAAGGCCACGACATCGAGCCGGACGACGTCCTGCGCGTCGACGGTCACGACGAACGCCTCCTCGCCGCACTCCGCGTGACCGGTGAGCGTGCCGTAGGCGAACCCGCGCCGGTCCGGGTCGTCGACGAGCGCGACGACCCGGCACGGCACGCGCACGACGACGGGCCCGAGGGACGCCCGGAGGTCGACGTCGAGCCCCGTGGCGGCGGGCGGCGTCCCGGGGTCGGGGACGATCCCGGCGCGTCGGTGCAGGTCCCAGCCGACGACGGCGGCCGCCGAGCGCTCGAAGAGCGCGCGTCCCGTCCCCAGCACGACGCGATGGCGCTCGTGGTGGTAGCCGGTGGGCAGCGCGTCCGTGAGGGAGGCGCCGACCTCGGGGTAGGTCAGGGTGCGGCTCGCGTGCCGCACGTCAGGCGCGACCGACATCGGTCGGCCCCGAACGCGGCTCCGTCGATCGCGCTCGACCGGCGTGCAGCGCCCCGGCCCGGGCGAGCACCGCGTCGGCCAGCTCGGCGGGCGTCAGCCGGTCGGAGCGCAGCAGGAGCGTCCCGGACGGCTGGCGCCCGGCGGCGGTGACGGCCTCCGCGAGCGGAGGCAGACCCATCGCGACGGCGCCGGGCTCCCACCCGGGGCTGTCCGGGCGCAGCGCGCGCGCCCGCGCGTCCAGCCGCTCACGGAGCACCGCGACGTCCGCCTCGAGGAAGACGTGCAGGACGTCCTCGCCCGCGTCCGCGAGCCCGCCGAGGATCTCGTCGCGGTAGGCGTCCCGCACGAGCGACATCGGCACGACCAGCGTCTGCGCGTGGTGCCGGCGCAGCGACAGCGCCGTCGCGACGACCAGCTCGCGCCAGCTCGGCAGGTGCTGGAAGTCGCCCCCGGCCGGCAGCCACCTCCACAGCAGCAGGCCGACGTCCTCGGGGTCGTACACGAGCGCGTCCGGCAGCCGTCCGCGCAGCTCCTCGGCGAGCGTCGTCTTGCCCGAGCCGAAGGCACCGTTGAGCCAGACGATCACCGGCTCACGGTAGCGGCGGCCCGCGACGCCGGGCGTCGGCCGGCGTGGGCGTCAGTTGCTCGCCGAGGGCGGGTGGAGCTGCCCGGGCACGAGCGGGAACGGGACCAGGTGGTGCGCGAGTGCGGCCGCCTCGACGTCCCGAGCGGCCGCCACGAGGGCGCGCGCCCGGCGGCGCTCGAAGACGACGAGGACCGCGGACGTCCCCGGGGTGAGGTCGCGCGCCATCGCCGCCACGTCGTCGCCCCGCACCGTGCCGGGCTGCGAGACCGCCAGCTCCTGGACCCCCGCGACCGTGCTCACCTCCTCGACGGGGAGGACCTCCAGCTCGTCGCGCGTGCGGCGGCGCACGACGACCACGTCGATCAGCCCGAGGCGGCGGTCCGCGGCGAGGCGTGCGAGCTCGGCGGTCACCGCGGCGGGAGCGCGCTCGCCCGAGAACGCCAGCGCCACGAACTCGACCGGGCCGTGGCGCTCGCCCGCCGTCGCGCGCGGGGCCCTGACCGGCGGTGCGGGCCGGCGAGCGGCGGCCGGCGTCGCCGTCACCGGGGACCGCCCGGCTCCTCCGCGGTGGGAGAGCCGCAGCAGGAGCGAGCCGAGGAGCGGCTGCAGGCCGCCCAGCACGACCGTGAGCGCCACGACGGTCACGACGAAGCCGGCCGGCGTCACGGTCAGGTCGCCGTCGAGCAGCCAGGCGGCCCCGAGGAGGCCCGCCGCGGCCGCCACCAGGTGGACGAGCGCGCGGACCGCGACGCGGGTCACGGCGTCCCCTCCGGGCCTCGGCGTGGCGCGCGCGCGGGAGCTCCGCCGGCGGGGGAAGGCCCGGGTGCGGTCGCCGCTCTGCGCCGTCGGCGTTCCTCGTCGGCCTCCCGCAGGAGCCGTGCCGTGTACTCCTGCGTGACGCCGGAGAGCCGGCCGGCGCGCGCCGGCGCGAAGCCCCCGCGCACCGCCGCCCCGCCCGTCCCCTCGGCGTCGCGCTCGAGGTGCTCGGGCCGGCCGGCCCTCCGGAACCCCCACACCGTGCGGCGCCCGTCCCCGGTCGCCACCGTCACGCCAGCGCCTTGGCCTTCAGGGCGTCGAACTCGCTCGGCGTGATCGCACCGCTGTCGAGCAGCTGCTTGCCCGTCGCGATCTGGTCCGCGGGCAGCGGGCGCGCCGCGACCTGGCGGATGTAGGCGTCGGTGTCCTGCTGCGCCGCGCGAGCCGACGCCATCGCCCGCTCGCTCATCCCGCGACCACGGGCGACGAGGTAGATCAGCGCGGCGAGGAACGGCGCGACGAACAGGACCACGACCCAGAGCGCCTTCCAGCCGCCCGCGAGGTCCTTGTCACGCACCAGGTCGGCGAAGATCTGGAACATCACCATCAGGTAGGCGATGAAGAAGAAGCTCCACACGAGCAACCAGAAGAAGTCCCAGAAGTCCACGACCTGCCTCCTGCCACGATCGGATCGCGCCGGACGGCGCCCGGCGAGCACGAGCGTCGTCCGCCGGCGCCGCGCTCCGCCTCACCCGAAAGTCGCGAACGGCCCAGGTGCCGCTCGCCGGCGGCGCGCGGGCCGCTCAGCGGTCGTCGGGGATCGTCACGACCTCGACGATCCCGACCCCGAGCTGCGCGAGGTAGTTGAGGATGCCCTGGAGCTCGCCCTGGTCCCGGACCGCCCCGGTGAGCGTCGTCTGCATCACCTGCACGGTGGGCGTCAGGTGCGGGAACGGCGCGAGCATCTCCGCCGAGATCTCGGCGCTCACCCGGATCAGCATGCGTGGCATCGCGCTCCCCTCGCCGGCGTCCGGCCCGCGGTCCGTCGCCCTGTCCGACCTCTCCGGCGACGCGGCGTCCTCACGCGGCATCGGCATCGACCGTAGATCCGGGCGGTCGGGTGCGTGTCACCCGGGTCGGGTGAAGGCCCGGGGAGCCGGGGTCGGCTCATCCGCGGCGGGGGATCGTCGGGCGTGAGCGGTGCTGCACGCTTCGAGAGGGGGGGTCGACCGCCCGCTGGAGCCGGTGCGAGGGGAGGACCCCGTGGTCAGTCTCGTGGCGCTGCAGTACGACGACGTGGGAGAGGCGTCGCGTGCCGCGGCCCGGGTGGTGCGCCAGGGGGACCCGGCCACGCCCGCGGGTGGCTCGCCGCTGAGTACCGGCGGGCTCGCGGTGGCGTGGTGGCGGTCCCGGGCGCCCAGCCCGAGCTTCCGGCCGCTCACGACGCCGGGGAGCCCGCACGTCGGCCCGGCGTTCTGGGGGCTGCTGTTCGGGACCGTCTTCTACCTCCCGCTCATCGGTGCCGCGCTGGGCCGCACGACCGGGACGGACTCCGACCTGCTCGCCGACCTCGGGATCGGGGACACCTTCGTCAACCGGCTCCGCGACCAGCTCGTGCCGGGGACGTCCGCGCTCGTCGTGGTGTGGACGCAGCCGGACACGGTCTCGCTCCTCGCGCTCGGCACTGCGCACGACCGCCACCTCGCCCTGGTCGCCGGGCTCGACGACGCCCAGCAGGCGGCGCTGTGGGAGGTGTTCGGCGCCTGACGGTGCGGGCAGCGCGGCCGCGTGTCACCCGCCGGGCGGGAGCATCCCGAGCTGCCGGGCCGCCCGGAGGGCCTGCGCGGAGCGCTCGACACCGAGCTTGCGGTAGAGCGAGCTCACGTGGGTCTTCACGGTGTTCGGGGTGATGAACAGCGTGTGCGCGACCTCGGTGTAGGACAGGCCCTCCGCGAGCCCACGGAGGACCGCGAGCTCACGCCGGGTCAGCGCCCCGCCGGCCGGCTCGACGGACCGGGGCTCCGCCGACTCGGGCGCGTGCCCGGCCCGCTGCAGAGCGGCGAGCGCGTGCTGCGCGTAGGGATGACCGTGCGGGTCGTCGGCCTCCCGCCGCAGCGCCTCCGTGAACGCCGGGCCCGCCGCAGCGGCGATCGTGAGGCGGTGCACCGCGCCGGTGGACCACACCCGGCTGAGCAGGTCCCGGAGCGGTCGCTCCACGTCGTCGGGCTGCGTGCTCGCGGTGAGCAGCACGAGGCAGGCGGCGGCCGCCGTCCCGGTCACCGGATGGCGCGTGGGCCGTGCGGTCAGCGACTCGAACGTCCGCCGTGCACCGACGAGGTCGCCCGCGAACATCGCGACGACCCCGTCGAAGACGTCGGCGTCCTGCTCCTGGCCGAGCTCGCGCAGCGCGTGCACCTCGGCGCGGACGCCGGTGACGTTCTGCTGGGCCACGTGGACCTCGGCCGCCACCACGTGCACGAACCGTGCGAGGAAGGGCGGCAGGTCACGCCGCAGCACCGAGCGGCCGGCCAGCACGCGCCACGCCTCGTCGAACGAGCCTTCCTGCGCCCACAGCCTCGCCCGGAGCAGCTGGCCCAGCACCTGCACGAGCGGGTCGCGGTCGTCGGCGTCGCGCCGCTCGGCCGCGTCGAGGTGGCGCCGGGCGAGGTCCGGCTCGAGCCGCTCGAACGCCACCCAGGCGGCGGCGACGTCGGCCCGGGCCACGTAGAGGGCGTGCGAGCCTGGCGGCGCGGCGAGCGCGAGGCACTCCTCGGCCGTCGAGGCGGCGGCCTGCAGCGCGCCGTCGATGAGTTCCGCGACCGCCCGTGACGCCAGCGCCGACGCGCGGATGTGCACGTAGTCGGTGCCGGCGACGAGAGAGGCCGCGCGCTCGAGGTGCAGCGCCGCCTCGCCGACCGCCTCGGTCCACAGGAGCACCGCCCCGAGCTCCACGGCGAGCCACGCACGCCGGGCGAGGGAGAGCTCGGGGTGCACCTCGAACGACGCGCTGTCGAGCAGGAGCGTGGCCGTGCGCACGGCGGACGTCGGGTCCACCCAGCCGTGACGGGCCGCCCAGAGGTCGAGCAGCGCGAGGTCGGCCTGCAGCCGGGCGGTGCCGCGGGACGGGCCGCCCCCGGTGGGCGACGGCGACCGCTCGACCGCCGCCTGCCCCACCTGCAGCGCGCCCTCGATGTCGCCCGCGGCGCGCAGACGGAGGGCCTCGACCGCCAGGAGGGACGGGTTCTCCGCACGGGTCGACTCCGGCAGGAGCAGCCTCGAGGGTGTCAGGCGGTCGCCGTGGCCGAGCGCGATCACCGCCGGGCCGAGCTCCACGACCGTGCGGGTGATCACGTCGGCGTCGCGGGCCGCGAGCGCGTGGTCGACGGCGTGGACCGGCCGGCCGAGCTGCGCGAAGTGGCGCGCGGCGCGTGCGTGCGCCTCGGCCACCAGCACGCCGCCGGGCGCACCGGACTGCGCCAGGTCGTCGAGGTGCCGCTGCAGCACGGGGTGGACGCGCCATCGGGGCGCCCGGCCGGCGCCCAGGCCGGCGCCCACGTCCACCGTCACCAGCCCGGCGCCGAGGAGGGCGCTCAGGTCCGGCTCGGGCAGCCCCGTGAGCGCGGCGGCGTCGGCTGCGTCGAACGAGCGGGCCGCCGAGAGCGCGAGCACGGTGGCCCGGCTCTCGTCCGACAACGACGCCACGGTCTCCTCGAGGAGGTGCGCGCCCGTGGGTCCCCTCGCGAGCACGCGGGCGAGGTCGCCTGCCGTCGCGTCCCTCAGCGTCCCGAGCTCGCGGACGCCGCCCGCGAACAGCCCGACCCACCCCTGCGTGACCTCGAGCAGCTCGCGGACGTCGCGGGCGGTCGCCCGGGGGCAGCGCTCGCGCGCGATCTCCGTCGCCTCGGGAGCGGTGAGGGCGATCTCCGCCGCGGTGAGGACCTGGACCCGGTCGCGGGTCGGGCCGGTGCCCAGGAGCGCGGTCAGCGGCCCGCGCGACATGACCACCACGTGCACCCGGTGCGGGTCCCGGCACGCGAGGTCGACGAGCTCGCGTGCCCGGCCGTCCCCGGTGGGCGCGGGATGGTCGATCACGTACACCACCGGTCCCGGCGCGGACGTGCGGAGGCCCGGACTCCGGACGGGGGACGGCACGCCGCCGGACCCGACCGGCCTGACCAGGTGCGCGCCGTGGATCGCACCTCCGTCGAGCGCGCCCTGCGTCCAGCGGGAGACGAGCGCCGACTTGCCGGAGCCGGGAGGCCCTTCGAGGTGGACCACGGGCACGGTGAGCCACGCGTCGAGCAGCCGTTCGAGGCGCGGGCGCGAGGTGGCGCCCTGCCGCCCCGCACGCTGGAGGTCCGTCGTCCCGGGCGTTCGTGCACGCCCCGTGCCCGAGCCCGTCCGCATCGCTCCCGCCCCCTCCGGTCCGCCCGAGACCGCCGGACCTGCTGATCCCCCCGGCCCGTCCTCACCCGGAACTCACCTGTCCGGGTGAGGTCGGCCCCCGGCGCCCGCCCTAGCGTGAACGCCACAACGCCATACCGAGCGCCTGAGGCTGAGGTGCCACACGTCTACGGCCAGAGGACGTCCCATGCCCTCCTTCCAGCAGGTTAGGTCCGCGCGAACACGCACGTCGACGACCGCACCGATGCGCCTTCGGGCGGTCGTGCCACGGCGCGCCCGGGCGTCCGCCGCCCCCGGCCGCCGGGGCTCCCGGTGACCGCCGAGGCGGGCACCCGCAGCCTTCCCGGCACGCACCGGCTGCCGACCCTGCCCCGCACGTTCCTCGCCCGCAGCCGTCTGTGGGAGTGCCTCGACGACGGGGCGCGCGGGGCTCTCACGACCGTCACCGCGCCGGCCGGCTCGGGCAAGACCATGGGCGTCGCCGGCTGGCTGCAGGACCGGTCCCGGCACGACGCACGCGCCGTGCCACCCACGTGGCTCGACGCGGCAGGCCCGCTGACCAGCGCGGAGCTCGCTGCGGCGCTCGACCGGGCCGCGGACGCAGCCGACGAGGCCGGGGACTCGCGCGACGGGGTCGGCATCGTCGTCGTCGACAACGCGGAGCGGCTCGAGCCCGCGTGCGTCGCGCTCGTCGACGACGCGCTGGACCGCGCCCCGCAGCGGATGCACCTCGTCCTGCTCTCCCGCTGGGACGTCCCGTTGCGACGCCTCGTGCCCGCGATGCTGGGCCTCCTCACGGACCTGCGCGGTGACGTCGTGCGGCTCGACGACGACGAGGCAGCGGCGCTCGTCCGGCTGCACGCCCCGGACGCACCCGAGAGCGTCGTCCGCCGGATCCTGGACCAGGCCCAGGGGTGGTGCGCGGTCGTCGTGCTCGCGGCGCGAGCCGCGCGGGCCGCGGGGCTGCGCGCGGCGTCCCCGCTCCGGCCTTCGACGCAGGGGCCGCTCGTGAGCGACCTGATGGCGCGCGAGGTGTTCGCCTCGCTCTCCCCGCGCGAACGTCACGTCCTGCTCAGCATCTGCCACGAGCCCAGCGTCACGGCGGCCGACGCGTGCCTCGCCGCGAACGAGCCGCGCGCGCTCGACGTGCTCGAGGCCATGGAGGAGACCGGCCTGCTCGTGCAGCGGGACGTCGCGACCGAGGCCGAGGGCGGCGCGAGGTTCCGCGTGCACCCCATGCTGCTCGACGTCGTGCGCCGGCGCTTCGTCACCGGTGGTGTGGACGTGCAGCGTGCGCAGGCGACGATCGCCCGCTCGAGCGACGTGGAGCTCGCGCGCGGCAACCTCGGCCGGGCGCTGGAGCTCGCCGCGGTCGGCGGCGGCAGCCGCGCGAGCGCGTTCGTCGGTGAGCACGGGCTGCTGATGGTGCTGCGCGGGGACCACGCGCGGATCGCGGCCCTCGCCACGTCCGCGAGCACGGCACTGCGCGCGGAGCCGTCGGCGAGCCTCGCGCTGGCCGTCGAGCGGTGGTTCGCCGACGACGCGGTCGGCGTCGGGCAGTGGCTCGAACCGCTGCCCGAGCCTGTCGCGGGGGACCTCCGGGCCGAGGCGGGCTCCGCGATCGCCGGCCTGCTGCGGGCGTCGCTGGGCCTCGAGGCCCTGGGACCGGCCACCCGCACGGCGGTCGCGCTCGCGCAGACCCGAGGGGGCTCGCTCCAGCCGGGGTACCGCGCGCTGCTGCTCACGCTGATCGGCAGCGCCCAGACCTGGCTCGGCGACCTCCGGGACGCGGAGAGCAGCCTCAGCAGCGCGATCCTCGCGGCGCGCAGCGAGGGAGCGGGTGCGCTGGAGCACGTGGCGATGGGCAACCTGGCGCTGACCGAGTACCTGCGGGGGAGGGAGCCGGGGTCGGCCGGGCTCGTGCGGCTGCTGTCCGAGGGAAGCACGCTGCCGTCCGTCGGCGGTCCCGCGGCGGTCACGGCGCTGCTCGCGAGGATGCACACCGAGCCGTGGACCTTCGTCGACCCAGCGGCACCGACCGAGCTGACGGCGCCCCTGTCGTCCGGGCTGGCGGGAGAGTTCTGGGCGTGGGTCGCCCGGGCGCGGTCGCTCGCGCTGCGCGGCCGGGCCGTCGAGGCCCAGGTCGTCCTCGGCACGCCCGCCGGTCTCGCGCTGCCGCGGCACCTGGACATCGTGCTGGAGGTCGAACGCGCGCTGCTCGCCGTGGTCAGCGGCGACGTCGACCGGCTCCGGGAGAGCGCGGACGCGCTGCACCGGCTGGACGCGCCGGACGACGAGGCGCTGGTCCGGGGGTTCCTCGCCGCGTGCCGCGGTGAGCTCGGTGCGGCGGCGCGGCTCCTCGAGGCGGCGGCGTCGGGCGCCGACCGCGGTCAGCCGGACACCGTGACCCTCGCGCTCGTGGCCGGGGCGCAGGTCGCCGACGCGCTCGGCTCGCCGGCCGGCGCGGACGTCCTGCTGGCCGGCGCGCTGCGGCGTGCCGAGCACCGGGGGAGCGCGTACGCGTTCGTCGGGTGGCTCGGCCACGCCACGCCCGTCCCCCTCCTGCTGGCCCGCGCGACGGCGGGCGGCGCGTCGACGTGGGTGCAGCACCTCGCCGACGGGCTCGCGACCGCCGGTCCGCTGAGCAGCCGCGTGTCGTTCCTCTCCCCGACGGCGCAGGAGACGCGCTCGGCGACGACCCTCGTGGCGACGCCCCCGCTGACCTCGCGCGAGCGCGACGTGCTGCTGCACCTCGCGCGCGGCGCGACCTACGAGGACATCAGCGCGACCCTCTTCGTGACGACCAACACGGTCAAGACGCACGTGACGAACCTCTACAAGAAGCTCGGGGCCCGCACCCGGAGCGAGGCGCTCGCCGCGGCACGGAGCCAGTTCCTGCTCTGAGCAGGCCGGACGCCGCCCCGGGGCCGGGCGGCACCCGCCCGGCAGGCTCACCCGGAACGGCGGATCTGGCGCGGGCGCGGGCGGGCGACGCTCGGAGCCGGAGCAGAGGACGAGGTGCCCGCATGCCGATCCGCCGTGCCGCACGACCCCCTCAGGAGCTCGCGCCGACCCGGGCGCCCGTCGTGCCGCTCGCCGGTGGGCCGCCGCGCGTCCCTCGCTGGTTCTTCCCGCTGCTCGCCGGGGCCGTCGTCGCCGTGTGGGCGGGCATCCTGCTCTGGCGCGCCGCCACCTCGATGGGCACGGTCTTCACGATCGTCGCCATCTCGTGGTTCCTGTCCCTCGTGCTCGACCCGCTCGTCGGCGGCCTGGTGCGCCGGGGGTGGCGCCGGGGACCGGCCACCGGGGTGGTCGGGCTGCTCTCCCTGATCGGCGTCGTCGCGGTCGCGTGGGTCTTCGGGGACCTCTTCGTCGAGCAGCTCGTCGCGCTCGTCGCCGGCATCCCCGCCGTCTACGCGGCCCTCCGGGAGGCGGCGAACGTCCAGCTCGGCGTCGTGCTCCCCGAGGCGGACGAGTTCGTGACCGGTGTGCTGCAGCGCTGGGGTGACGACGTCGCCTCGGCCGTCCTGGGCCTGGGGGCCTCCGTCATCGGCGCGCTCGTGACCGCGAGCTCGGTGCTGCTGGTGACGTACTACATGACGGCCGCCGGCCCGCGGCTCCGCGCCGCGATCTGCCGGACCCTCACCCCCCGGCGCCAGGCCCAGGTGCTCACGCTCTGGGGCATCACGCAGAGCAAGGTCTCCGACTTCATCAACTCGCGCATCGTCCTGGCCGGGCTGTGCACGGTCTTCACCGGCGTCTTCCTGACGATCGTCGAGGTGCCGTACGCGCTCCCGCTCGCCCTGTTCACGGGCGTGGTCTCGCAGTTCGTGCCGACGATCGGGACGTACATCGGCGGGGCCGTGCCCATCGCCGTCGCGCTCGTGGAGAGCGTCGGTACCGGCGTCGCGGTGCTGCTCTTCGTCATCTGCTACCAGCAGCTCGAGAACCTCGTCTTCTCGCCCCGTATCGCGAGGTCGACGATGGAGCTGGACCCGGCGGTGTCGTTCCTCGCGGTGCTCTCGTTCGGGGCGGTGTTCGGCGCGCTCGGGGCGTTCCTCGCGCTGCCGGCGGCCGCCACCATCCAGGCGGTCGTGACCACGTACGGCCGGCGGCACGACCTCATCGAGTCGGCGATGCTCACGGAGCCCGCCGTCCGCCGCGAGGTCCGTGCCGCCGCTGCTGCGGCCGCTGCGGCGGACGGCACCGCGACGGCACCGCAGGACGCGGCACGGCCGGAGCCCTCCACCAGGGGGATCGTCTCCCGGTGGAGGGCTCGGCGTGCCGCGGCGGCCCTGCGGCGTGCGGAGGCGGGCCAGGAGGCCTAGCTCGTCGCCGTCGCGCAGTCGAGCTCGTCGACGAGCGACGACAAGGCCTCGCGCACCCCGTCGGCACCCGTGCGGAGCGACTCGACGGCCTCGGTCACCGTCGAGTCGGAGTCGATGCCGTCGATCGCCTCGCCGAGCTCGATGCGCGCCTCCTCGACGTCGTCCGCACGGTCCTCGGCGACGTCCTGCGTCTGCTCGCGCAGCTCCTCGGCCGCGGCGTCGACGTCCGCCCGCGCGTCCTGGATCGAGTCGATCGTCGTGTCCGGCGTGAGCGTCGCCCGCAGCTCACCGAGCGCCGCGTCGAGCTCGTCGCTCGCCGCGCACGCCTCGTCGACGTTCTGCTCCGGGGTCGGGCTGCTGCACCCGGAGAGCGCGAGGGCCACGCCGCACGCGAGGACGGCGACGGCGCCGGGCAGGCTCCTCATCGGTCAGTCCTCCGCGGCGAAGGCGTGCTGGAGGCGCTTCTCCTCCTCCGCCGAGAGGTTCGTCGTGATGAGCTCCGGGTGGAGGCCCTCGCTGCGGAACGCGTCGACGACCTTGTCGGACACGGTCGCCGAGGTCAGCACGAAGATCGCCGACGTGCCGGGGACGACCTGGTCGCGGACCGACCTGATGAAGTCGTCGTTGATCCCGATGTCGGTGAGCGAGCCGGCGAGGGCTCCGGCGGCCGCGCCGATCGCCGCGCCCAGGAGCGGGACGAAGAACAGGAGGCCGAAGAGCATGCCCCAGAAGGTGCCGTTGAGCGCGCCCAGGCCGGCCGGGCTCGTCCCCTGCCGGGTCTTCGGCTTCTTCGCGCCCTCCTCCCAGGACACGGTCGCCGAGTCGTGCACCTGGATGAGCTCCTGCTTCTGGAGCGACAGCAGCAGCTGCTGCGCGCGCGTCGCGTCCTCCGCGTTGCTGAACTTCCACACGCTCAAGGTGGCCATCGTGACTCCCAGGTTCGGATCGGGTCTGGACACGGCCAGCCTGGTCGTCGGCGACGGGACGTCCTTCACCCGGGACGTACGAGTTCACCGACGCGGCCAGGAGGCCGGCCGCTGCGGCTTTCAGCTCGCACGGTGCCCGTCCGCGGCGTCCCACAGGCCCGAGGGGGTCGCGGTCCCCGCAGGGGGCACGGCCCCGGCGGGGACGGGAGACCGGGAGGTCGTGCGCGGACCGTGCGTCGCGCGCCACGCCGCGGTCGACCGGTCACCCATGCCCCGGCCTCGCGCGACGAGGTAGACGAGCGCGGAGAGGACCGGGGTCACCACGAGCGCCACGACCCACAGCGCCTTGCCCCAGCCGCTCACGCCCGGGTCACCGACGAGGTCGGCGAGGATCCGGTAGAGCAGGAGGAGGTAGACCAGCACCGCGTAGCTCCACACCAGCAGCCAGAAGAGGTCCCAGAAGCTCACGCGCGGCCTCCCGCTCGTCAGGCGCGGCGCCGCCGGCCCGGCGGTCCCTCCCAACGTCGCGCCCCCCGGCGGCGGTCGCCTCACGCGGTCCGGGTGAGTTCCCCCCGCGAGCCGGCCGCCGACCGCCGGCGCTGCCGCCGGTCGGGTCATCCTGCCGGGG